>DAIRET010000292.1:0-2249 GCA_036795455.1 Ignavibacteriaceae bacterium | reverse complement strand
ATCTTGCGGGAAGCAGTAAAACTTGCTTCACCCGTTCTATCGGGATTAATCTGCAGTCGATAAATATACATTCCGCTTGCTAAACCGGCTCCGTTAAATTCAACTTCATAAACCCCAGGTGTTTTATTCTCATTCAAAAGGGTTGCAACTTCATTTCCCAACACATCATACACTTTAATAGTAACAAGCGAATGCGAAAGTGATAATGAATTCGAAAGGAATGAAGGAACAGAAAATTTTATCGTTGTAGAAGGATTAAACGGGTTCGGGTAGTTCTGAGAAAGATAAAACTCATTAGGATTCAGCAGTTCTTCATTTGTGTCAAGAATTGTTACATTCTTCAATATCCAGTTCCCCGGGTCAAATTGAACGGTTTGCGGTAATCCTTTTACAACCATATTAAAAGTTTGGTTTTGTTCATTATTAAATACATTTAATGTAGTATCTCCAATGTTTGTTGTTACTTTGAATTCAATCGGCATTGTAAAAAAAGAAGGACTTGTATTAACAGCCTGATTGACTTTTAAAGTAAGATTATAAAAACCGTTCCCGGCATCAGTATAGTTCCATCCGAAAGAATAACTCGGGTATTTCACTCCATAAATCCATTGCTCGAAGAAATACGATAAATCCATTCCTGAAACAGATTCTGCAACAGATTTAAAGTCATGAATCTCGGCAACATTATAGGTTAACGAAGGATGATTTAAATAGCTTTTCAATATGTTAAAGAATGTTGAGTCGCCTACTATTCCTCTTAACATATGTAGTATAATCGCCCCTTTTTGATAAACAAGCGCACTGTTAAAAATTGTATTGACTGAAGAAATATCGGCAACGTACATAGTTCCATTAGCTGTTCTGGCACTATTCATTTTTGATACGATTAAATTGTCATATGCGGCTTTATCGTACATATTCTCCATGTATACTGCTTCGGAATAAGTTGCAAAGCCTTCGTTCAGCCAGATGTTATGCCAATCTTTGCAAGTAACCATATCTCCGAACCATTGATGAGCAAGTTCATGCGAAACCAATCCCTCTGAAAATCCACCCATAGAGGAGAGTGTTTGATGCTCCATTCCGCCGCCCCACCCGAATTGAACATGACCATATTTTTCATTTATGAAAGGATAAAGCCCGTACTTTCAGAAAAGATTTCGAGCATTGCGGGGGTTTTATCAAGATTATCTTTATTCGAATTAAAACTCTGCGGATAAACATAATGTACAACCGGCATCGAATCTGATTCTGAATAATGAAAATAGTTGATGTACTCGGTATATTTTCCTATTGTCATTGCAATAAGGTATTGAGCAATCGGGTATCTCGTTTTCCATTTGTACGTTGATGTACCGTCACCGTTATTTACGACGTCAACCAATATTCCGTTTGAAGCCGCGGTTAAATCGGAACTGCAACGAATCCAAATATCCGCCGAATCTGCTTTATCCGCCGGGGTATCTTTGCATGGCCACCAATCTTTTGCTCCATAAGGTTGACTTAAAGTCCAAACAGCCGGGTATCCTCCGGCAGTGGTAAATGCAAAACTACCGAATCCCGATTGAGTTGGTAATCCTTTATATTTAATTTTCACATTAAACTGTTCGTTAATCGAATAACTGCGATCCAATGTAATGTACAGTTTATTCGTAGAATGATTAAAAAGAAGTGGTGTTTCTCCTAACGAAACGGATTCGGTTATCATATTATTGTTTAAATCAAGATAAAACGATGAAAGCCCGTTGGACAAACTTTTAGCAATTACAGTAATTTCTCCATATAAATAGTTGGGAGAAGTTGTAACCCTAAGGTCCAATTTATAATAAGTAACATCAATAGTTGAGTCCCCCGGGTACATAACCGCAGACGATTGAAAACCCGTTAGAGTTTTACATGAATGATAACCGCTCGAATTGTCTGCCATTTGTTGTGATAAAACCGTGGTAAACAACAACATTGATATAATAATACTCTTCATCATTTTACCTTTAAAATTATAAAACCAAACTGCAACCTATTTTAGAAATACATTATCACACCAATACCAACTGTAAGTAAATCGGTTTTGGATTTAATAGTATTGTAATAGACTTTCCCGTTCTGTACAGTAACCGAACCTTGTTTCAAATATTCTGCTTCTGTACCGTAAATGTAGCGAACTTTAAAGTCGAGATAAAGAGGATTATATCCTTCTGCATTATTACCGGGAAGATTCATCAGTTTGTACATAATACCACCGCCAATTC
>DAIRET010000291.1:0-2259 GCA_036795455.1 Ignavibacteriaceae bacterium | reverse complement strand
CCTCCGTCAAAGTTGTAACTCGGGATGACAGAATTCCAATTCTGTCTTTTTCTTGTAACAGCCTTCGGCTAAGTTGTAACAGCCTCCGTCAAAATTGTAACAGCCTCCGACAAAGTTGTAATAGCCTCCGTCAAAGTTGTAACAGCCTCCGGCTAAACTGTAACAGCCTCCGGCTAAGTTGTAACAGCCTCCGGCTAAACTGTAACACCCTTCGGCTAGAGACCGTTCACGCAACTGTGTCTGTAAAATAAAAACAATTAATTTTGCAGTCCAATGAAAGAAGAAGAAGAAGAAGAATTTACCCCGGTATTTAGTTACGAAGATTTTGAGCGAGAAGCCATTCAAGGTCTTTATGAGAAGAAACAGTATTTAGGTGAAGATGGTATTTTTACCCCTTTATTAAAACACTTTTTAGAAAAAGCCTTATCGGCAGAGTTGCAGGCTCATCTTAAAGAGGAGCCATATAATAAGCGTAATGGTCTATCGAGCAAGCGTGTAAAAAGTAGTTCCGGAGAATTTGATTTAGTAACCCCCCGTGATCGTACTGGCAGTTTTACACCCGAGATAGTATCGAAACGACAAGTAGTTGTAGGAGATGACTTGTGTGAAAAGATTCTGTCAATGTACGGAAAAGGGATGAGTTACAACGATATCAAAAAGTATCTGTCAGAGATTTATGGCTTGTCGTTTTCTCCGGCTCAAATGACCGAGATTACCGACCAAATCATTCCAGAGTTAGAAGAGTGGCAGTCTCGCCCTTTGGATCAGATTTATGCGATAGTGTGGTTCGATGCCATTCATTACAAAGTAAAAGAAAACAGCCGCGTTACAACAAAAGCCTTATATAATGTATTTGCCGTGAACATGGAAGGTCAACGTGAACTTTTAGGCATCTATGTTTCAGAGAGCGAATCCGCCAGTTTTTGGTTGAGTGTGATGCAGGATTTGCAATTAAGAGGTGTGGAAGATATGCTCATCGCATGTACCGATAATTTAAAGGGATTCTCAGAGGCTATAAGTTCTATATTTCCACAAACAATAGTTCAAAGTTGTATTGTGCATCAGGTTCGAAACACCTTGAAATATGCCGCAAGAAAAGATTATCGGTCGTTGGTAGATGATATGAAAGCAATATATACCTGTGCTGGTATAGAGCAAGCAGAAGTGAAATTGACCGAATTTGCAGAAAAATGGGAGGAAAAATATCCAGTAGCCGTAAAAAGTTGGCAAGCAAACTGGTATAAACTAAGTTCGTTTTTTGAGTTTGGAAAAGACATTCGCAGGCTGATTTACACCACAAACCCAATCGAAAACGTACACCGACAAATGCGAAAAATAACAAAAACCAAAGGAAGTTTTTCTTCCGATATGGCACTTAAAAAGCTCATTTATTTAGTTATACGTGAAATAAACAAAGCTCCGAAAGGAAAAATACCCGGATGGGGTTTGATTTTGTCGCAATTAACTATTAAATTTGAAAACCGAATAAGCCTTGCGCAGAAATGAATTCTATCCGCAAAAGAAGGAATTTACCAGAAATATGACAAGGGTAAACAAGTGGCGTCGTACCTAGCCACCCTTGTCATATCACCGATAAATTCCTATAGGGCAGATATAAGTTCATTCTCCGAAAAAATAATGATAGACACAGTTCTGTGAACACTCCCTTACAGGAATTGGAATTCTGTCATCCCGGATATGCAGAATAAATGAGCAAAGAATGACGCTTGTTGGGTATGAAACAACGTTCGACGTAAGTCAATTGCAATCACATCCTTTTAGTTTTATTAGTATTTGCAACCTGATATTAAATTAATTCCTTATTTTTGCTGTGGATAGTTGGTACCGGATTGAAATCCCGGCAACCAATGCACAAAGTTTTTACATTTAAAGAACATATCCGGAAGGACCCAGGTTTCCATTAATTCATAATTAGTAATCATGAAAATATTTATTATCAACAAAAAAATAACGATTATCAGCATACTTAGTATAGTTATAATCTTCTTGTCAGGTGCCTCAATTCCCACACCTCCATCAAATAATAGTAATTCAAATGGATATGTCCCGAGAGAAGGATTTGTTCCGGACACAAGTACTGCCATTAAAATAGCAACTGCAGTTTGGTTTCCCATATATGGAGAAAGAATTTACAAAAAGAAACCATATAAAATAAAGTTATTAAAAGGCATTTGGATTATTGAAGGTTCAATCTCAAAAGATGTTGAAGGCGGAGTTCCTTATATAGAAATTCAAAAG
>DAIRET010000087.1:0-11485 GCA_036795455.1 Ignavibacteriaceae bacterium | reverse complement strand
CTTCTATAATTAGTTTTCATTTCAATTACCTATTATTACTTAAGTGTTAAATAGAAAGAAAGTTTTTCTCGAACTCACTTACAGTTTTCTCATCAAAATTTGAGAGCACACCCTCAACTATATTTCCACCGTCAGCCATTGTTAAACCTGCAATTCCGGGTTCGGAAGTATGATGTGCCAAGAAGTCTTTTAACCTGTTGAATTCCTCTTTCAACCAGTTTACTCCATTTTTACCGGACTTGAAATTTGCCGAATTTTGTATAAAATCTTTCGGGATAACCGTAATTCCATACTCAGTATTATATGGATCATCAACGTTTACTTTTTCAATGCTATTGCTTACAAATTTAACTTCTCCATCAATAGGGGAACGAAAATGAATTATTTTATTTCCGGCAACACCTTCAAAAAGAACATCTCCTCTTTTAACATGTGTGCCTTCCGTTAGTACATTTTTTAAATTAATACTTTGAAATGCTTTCAATACAAATTCGTCTATTCCGATTACAGCCAACCCGTCTTTTAATAGCTTAATCCACGTATGTCCACTGGTAAGCAAAAATCCTTCCGGCAGAAGGAAGCTTCCTTTGTCAAAAACCTGGTAAGTTACTGAAGCAGTGTTTTCTTTTTTTTGAGCTTTCAGTACGAAATAATCAATCAGAAGAAAAAGTGCAAATGTTAATACGACAAATACCGCAACCATTTTGTTTACCTCGTTATTTAAATGATTTAATTACTACTTTTATTGTCTCACAAATTGTACAATAAAAATGCCAAAGAAATGTAGTAGTTTACGATACAGTTTAACATATTGAAATATAATAGTTTAAGGCTGGATTTTCTTAATTATGAAATACTATTGAAAATAGTGAATGTATAATAATACAACACTAAAAATTTAAATAGAATAGAACATTGATAAAGTGCTTTCAAAACGCCAAAATCGAACAAAAGCATTGTGTAATATTTCAACGCTTGTTTGTTGATTATGTTTACAAAATCTCATACGATCTTAATTGTAATGAAGCGGAAGAAGTTTGGAACAGATTGAAATAAAAAACCTTCAATGAAATGAAGTTTTGAAAATGGCGGAGAGGGCGATCCCTGCGTAGCGGGAGAACTCGCGGTACAGATTTACCCGTACGACGGTTTAGTCCCTTAAGGGATTGGTTTCAGCCGTATTTAGATAATCTTGTTTTCTTTTAACCATTTGTAACCGGTAAAGGACTTGAAATATTTTTCTCGTTTCATAGCATCTGAACGACTACTAAATTCTTCGAAATAGATTAATTCCCAGGGAGCATATTTTTTTGTGAAGCCTGTAGAAGTATTATTATGTTCAAATAATCGTTTAGCTAAATCAGATGTATGACCATAGTAATGTTTATTTGAAGAAGGGGAGAAAAGAATATATGTAGAAAACTTTTCCATAACAAAATTAGAGCGGAGAGGGCGATCCCTGCGTAGCGGGAGAACTCGCGGTACAGATTTACCCGTACGACGGTTTAGTCCCTTAAGGGATTGGTTTCAGCCGTATTTAGATAATCTTGTTTTCTTTTAACCATTTGTAACCGGTAAAGGACTTGAAATATTTTTCTCGTTTCATAGCATCTGAACGACTACTAAATTCTTCGAAATAGATTAATTCCCAGGGAGCATATTTTTTTGTGAAGCCTGTAGAAGTATTATTATGTTCAAATAATCGTTTAGCTAAATCAGATGTATGACCATAGTAATGTTTATTTGAAGAAGGGGAGAAAAGAATATATGTAGAAAACTTTTCCATAACAAAATTAGAGCGGAGAGGGCGAGATTCGAACTCGCGGTACAGATTTACCCGTACGACGGTTTAGCAAACCGTTGGTTTCAGCCACTCACCCACCTCTCCGTGTGATGATAAAGGTTTTACCTTTTGAAGGAGGGCTGATTAGCCACTCACATCTTTTTGCTGAAAAATCAAAAAATTGTGTGCAAATATAGTGATTCTCTCATAAATTAAAAATCATTTATAAGAAAAAAGGCGAAGAAATCTTCGCCTTTTTCATTTGAACTAAACTAATTTTAATAGTCCATTCCACCCATACCGCCCATTCCGGGAGGAGGCATCATAGGAGCTTTTTCAGCTTCTTTCTTTTCATAAACAACTGCTTCTGTTGTAATCAATAATGAAGCTACAGAAGCTGCGTTCTCTAATGCTGTTCTTGTAACCTTTGTCGGGTCAATTACGCCGGCTTTAATAAGGTTTTCATATACTTCGGTTGCAGCATTAAAGCCGTAATCGTCTTTACCTTCTTTAACTTTCTGTAATACAACTGAACCTTCGAGCCCGGTATTATTCACAATCTGTCTTAACGGTTCTTCCAATGATCTTTCAACTATCTTTATACCGGTAGTTTGATCAAGGTTTTCACCTTTTAATCCTTCAAGAACAGAGATAGCACGAACAAAAGCAACACCGCCGCCAGGGACAATTCCTTCTTCAACTGCGGCTCTGGTTGCATGTAATGCGTCTTCAACACGTGCTTTCTTTTCTTTCATTTCTACTTCAGTAGAAGCACCGATTTTTAGAACTGCAACTCCACCTGACAATTTTGCCATTCTTTCCTGGAGTTTTTCTTTATCGTAATCGGATGTAGATTTTTCGATTTGAACTTTAATTTCATTAATTCTCTTTTTAATATCTTCGGTTTTACCTGAGCCTTCAACGATAGTTGTATTGTCTTTATCAATTACAACTTTTTTAGCTCTACCGAGATAAGAGATAGTAGCATTTTCAAGTTTGAAACCGCGTTCTTCGGAAATGACTGTTCCGCTTGTAAGAATTGCAATATCTTCAAGCATAGCTTTTCTTCTGTCGCCGAATCCGGGTGCTTTTACAGCAGCTACTTTTAAGGTTCCTCTTAATTTATTTACTACTAAAGTTGCAAGAGCTTCGCCTTCAAGGTCTTCAGCTATTATTACAAGTGCTTTTCCTTGTTGAGCAACTTTTTCAAGAACCGGCAGAAGGTCTTTCATTGCAGAGATTTTTTTATCGTGAATCAAGATGAAAGGATCTTCAAGTACTGCTTCCATTGATTCAGCATCTGTAACGAAGTAAGGGGAAATATAACCGCGGTCGAACTGCATACCTTCAACAACTTCAAGATTTGTATCGGCTGATTTGCTTTCTTCAACTGTGATTACTCCGTCTTTTCCAACTTTTTCCATTGCATCTGCAATAAGATCACCGATTGATTTATCGTTATTTGCAGAAATAGAACCGACCTGTGCAATTTCAGTTCTTCCTTCAACATTTTTGCTGATTGATTTCAAATAAGCAACAATTTTAGTTACTGCCTGGTCAATACCTCTTTTCAAATCCATCGGGTTAGCACCTGCTGTAACATTTTTTAATCCTTCGTTATAGATAGCTTGTGCTAAAACGGTTGCCGTAGTTGTTCCGTCGCCTGCAACGTCGCTTGTTTTGGAAGCAACTTCGCGAACCATCTGTGCACCCATATTTTCAACTGCATCTTCAAGTTCGATTTCTTTTGCAACACTTACGCCGTCTTTAGTAACTGTTGGAGCGCCAAACTTCTTTTCGAGAATTACATTTCTTCCTTTAGGACCCAATGTAACTTTTACGGCGTTGCTTAATTTATCAACACCTTTTTTTAATTTGGCACGTGCTTCGGTATTATATTCAATTATTTTTGATGACATTTTTTAATCTCCTATTTGTTTATCGTTATTTAATAATTGCAAAAATGTCGCTTTCGCGCATTATAAGATAATCAACACCTTCAACTGTAACTTCGGTGCCGCTGTATTTTCCGTATAATACTTTATCACCGTTTTTTACAGTTAATGCAACTGTTTTTCCGTCTTCCGATACTTTTCCCGGACCAACAGCAACAACAGTACCTTCAATCGGTTTTTCTTTAGCGGTATCAGGTAATATAATTCCGCCTTTTGTTTTTTCTTCGGCTTCCGTTGGCTTTACGATAACTCTATCTGCCAGCGGGTGTAAATTCATTTTACTCATTTTTGAACCTCCTATATGGTTTATGATTGTTTAAAAAAATTATTAGCACTCTAAATTGATGAGTGCTAAAATATATTGTTGCCTTCAAATTGTCAAGTGAATTTTTTGTAAAGAATTAAATACCTGATTGCCTCGAATCATTCCCAAATAGAAAGAATTAATGAATCTCCCCATAAATAGCAATTTAAAACGCTAATTCGTTATATTTGCACAGTAAATTTTTATTTTTAATTGAGTCCTGATGTCAAGACAATTATTTGAAAAACTTTCTTATGTAGCACTCGGTATTGTACTTATTCTATTCATTTTAATGATGACAGAAGCAGTCCCGGTGTGGACTTATATTTATATTGTAGGGTTCAGTATGTTTTTGTTAGTTTTCCGGTTAAGTTTTAGAATTTATTTTATAATTAAAGAAAAGAAGTAATTCGGGAGGTTATTTTCGAACAGACTAAAAGTTTCAATGGAAGACTCAATGCCAGAGTTTTAGTCTTAAATCAAAGCTTCGAGCCACTAACCATCTGTAATATAAAAAAAGCAATAATTCTACTTTTTCTCGGTAAGGCTGAGTTAGTATCAAATGATACAAGGAAATCCCTCCATTCCGTAAGCGGTGTTTTTCCATGGCCTTCGGTTATAAGGATTTCAAAATATATCAATGTTCCTTACCGAAAAGTGGTACTTACAAGAAAGAATATTTTACGCAGGGATATGTACAAATGTGCATATTGCGGAAGAGGAGATCTACCTTTAACAATAGACCATGTTATACCGAAAGCCCGCGGTGGAATTGACAGCTGGGAAAATCTTGTTGCTGCATGCACGGTTTGTAATAACAAAAAAGGAGATAGAACACCTGCGGAAGTGAATATGCAGCTTAGAAATAAACCGTATAAACCGAGTCATATTTTGTTTATTAAAAACTCGGTTGCAAAGATTGACGAAAATTGGAAACCGTATCTTTATTTAACATAATTATTTTTACAACTAAATTCGTATATACTCCATAATAAAATGAAAAAAAGAATACTTAGCGGTATGCGTCCTACCGGCAAACTGCATATTGGACATTATGTCGGCGCACTTGAAAACTGGATTAATCTTCAAGAAGATTATGAGAATTATCATCTTATAGCTGATTACCATGTACTTACAACAAATCTTGATACTTCAAACGTGTATGAAGATACTATTGATATGGTAATAGATTGGCTCGCTGCCGGATTAAATCCGGAAATAAGCCCAATTTTCAGGCAATCTCAAATTAAAGAACATACAGAACTAAATTTGATTTTCTCTATGCTGATTACTGTAAACCGTCTTGAAAGAAACCCGACAATAAAAGACCAGATTAGGGACCTGAATATTGAGAATGTTATTTACGGTCATCTCGGTTATCCCGTTTTGCAAGCGGCAGATATTCTTCTCTATAAAGGGAATTGTGTACCGGTAGGAGAAGATCAGGTTCCGCATATCGAAATTGCAAGAGAAATTGCGCGGAAGTTTAATAACCAGTATGGAAATGTTTTCCCGGAACCGGAACCTCTCCTTACAAATTTTTCGAGATTGGTTGGATTAGACGGAAATACTAAAATGAGTAAATCACTCGGTAACACGATTCTTCTTTCAGATGAAGAAGATACAGTGAAAGGGAAACTGAGAAAAGCAGTTACAGATCCGCAGAAAGTAAGGAAAAATGACCCGGGCAGACCTGAAGTATGTTTGATTTTTTCTTATCATAAAAAATTCAATCCTTCTGAAGTTGAAGAAATTGAATCCGGTTGTAGAAGCGGGCAACTCGGTTGTGTTGATTGTAAAATGAAATGCGCCTCAAAAATCTCTTCTTTCTTGAGTCCGATTATCGAGAAAAGAAAACATTATGAAAGCAACCCTGAACTTGTAAAAGACATTCTCTACGATGGAGAAAACAGGGGAAGAGAGTTGGCGGTTAAAACAATGCAAGAAGTAAGAAATAAAATGAACCTGGGCTGATTGTGTTCAAGATTAGATTAGATCAATTTGAAGGACCTCTTGATCTGCTCCTTTTCTTTATTAAAAGAGATGAGTTGAATATTTACGATATTCCTATTGCAAGGATAACAAAGGAATTTCTGGAATATGTAAATCTTATTAAATTGCTTGATCTTGAAATCGCAGGCGATTTTATTTTTATGGCTTCTACCTTGATGCACATAAAAGTAAAACTTCTGCTTCCTAAAGAGTTTGATGAAAAAGGGGAGGAGATTGACCCCCGTGCAGATTTGGTAAAAGCTCTCCTTGAATATAAACGGTATAAAGAAATGGCTGAAGAACTCTATTTCTTTGAATCGAACCAGAGGAAGTTAAACTTCAGAAATTATTTTAGCGAAGACCCGAAAGAAGCTCCGCCTGAATTCGACTCTTTGTTAAAAAACATTACTATTTACGATCTTACAAAAGCATTTAAAAAAGTACTTGAAGATAAAAAAGAACAATTTGTACATGAAATCGTAAAAGTACCTGTTACGATAGATGAACAAATTAATTATATACTTGAGAAACTTAAGGAATTCAAAAAGCTGCATTTTTTAAGTCTTGTTGATGGAATAAAAGAAAGGATAAAAATTGTAATTACTTTTATTGCATTACTCGAACTAACGAAAATGAACAAAATCGGCATTGAAGCTACACCCGATTTTAATGATTTTGTTATTTACGGTTTGGAAAATGGACAACATTTATAAAAACATAGTTGAAGCATTAATCTTTGCCTCGGATGAACCGATTAAACATTCCGAAATTATTAGGGCTATAAAAGGAATCGACGGTGAAGATATTCAAATTTCTGAAGAGGACATTGATGCTTGTATCGAACAGTTAAACAATTTATACAATGAGAATAAAAGTTGTTTTCAGATAGTTAAAATTTCCGGTGGATTGCTCTTTGCAACTAAACCTGAATTTGCGAAATACCTTGGATTTCTATCTTCGGAAAAAAGTAAAAGAAGATTGAGCCAGGCAGCGTTGGAAACACTTGCAATAATTGCATATAAACAACCTTTAACAAAACCGGAACTTGAGTCTATTAGAGGTGTTAACTCCGATTATATTATTACTACTTTATTGGAAAAAAAACTGATAACTATTTCAGGGCGAGCAGAGACAGTTGGAAGACCTCTGCTTTATGTTACTACACCGGAGTTTTTAAAGTACTTCGGTTTATACAAAATAAGCGACCTCCCTAAACCGAGAGAGATTGAAGAAATAATGCAAGACGAAGATTTTATTGAACAAAAAAGAAAAATTATGATGAACTTAATAGAGGACCAAATTGCAAACGAACTCGAAACCGAAGCAACCCAAACAGATGAGAATTAACCGCTTCCTTGCTGAATGCGGAATTGCATCAAGAAGGAAAGCCGAAGAATTAGTTTTACAACGTAGAATTGTTGTTAATGGAAAAACCGTTTCTACTCTTGCTTTCAATATTAATATTGATAAAGATAAAGTTTTTGTTGACGGAGAACCAGTTCGTTCAAGAAAGCATGTCTACTTCTTATTGCATAAACCGAAAGGATACGTGTCAACAACAAATGACGAGAAAAAAAGACCAACGGTTGTTAGCCTTATAAAAACAAACGAAAAGATATTCCCGGTTGGAAGACTTGATTATAATACTACCGGCGTACTCGTATTAACAAACGATGGAGATTTTGCACAGCTTTTGTCGCATCCGTCAAACAATATTCCGCGAGAGTATGAAGTTAAATTAGATAAACCGTTAAAAGAAAAAGATGAAGAAAAACTTTTAAGGTCGGTATTTGTTGAAGGAGTTCGAGGTAAATTCAGTTCGATTAAATACCCTGCAAATAGTTTAAAGAATCCTACTGTAATAACCCATGAAGGAAGAAATCATTTTGTAAAAAATATGTTTGCAGCTTTAGGTTACCGGGTAATTGGTCTTCATAGAAAAAGTTTTGGCAATATCACATTAATTAATCTGCCTGAAGGTGCGTACAGGCAGTTGACTCCTAATGAAATTAAAGGAATAAAAAAACATGCAAAGTAAAGTATTGCTTTTTCTTTTAATATTTACTGCATGCATATCTGCACAGGAAGTACAATATGATACAATTCCTAAATACAGTTACGCTACTGTCAGTGAATTGTGGCAGCAAATGGAAGACATCTTCAACGATCCGAACTTTAGTAATGCTAATTGGGGTGTAGTCATTCAATCATTGGTAACCGGTGAGTATTTATACAAGCGGAACGAGAATAAATTGTTTATGCCGGCTTCTAATACGAAACTGTTTACAACTTCAGCGGGACTACTTTTGTTAGGAAACAATTATCGCTTTAAAACTGAAATCTACATGAAAGGGATTATAGACGGTTCAATTTTAAAAGGTGATCTTATTGTAAAAGGATTCGGTGATCCCGCAATATCAGGAAGGTTTTACAACGAAAACATAACGCAGATTTTCGAACTTTGGGCTGACTCTCTTCTTGAAAGAGGTATTGATGAAATCAGTGGAAATATAATCGGTGATGATAATGCTTTTGACGATAAAGGATTGGGTAACGGTTGGTCATGGGATTATGAAAGCGATTGGTATGCTGCTCCCTCAGGGGCTTTATCACTTAATGATAACTGCGTAGATATAATTATTAACCCGACAAAACCGGGTTTGAAAGCCAATATTACCTCTGTTCCAGCTTCAAAATATATTATTATAAACAATAATGTGATCACGGTTCATAAAGACTCCGCGGCTGATATAAACTTGCATAGAGAAAGAGGTACAAATATCATTACTGTTTACGGTAGAATAAAAGAAGGCTCGGAAACGATTAAAAGATTCAGTACTATAAATAACCCGACTCAATACTACGTTGTTGTTTTGTCAGAAATATTAAATAAGAAGGGAATCAGAGTTAAAGGATTTCCTATTGATGTTGATGATCTTTCCGAACCACTGTTTTATGACGGGATGAATCTGTTATTCACACATTATTCTCCGGGCTTAAAAGAAATAGTAAAAGTAATTAATAAAAACAGTCAAAACTTTTTTGCCGAGCAATTGATTAAAACAATCGGGTACGAAAAAGAAGGATACGGCTCTGCTTCAAACGGGATTACAGCAGCAAAAAAACTTTTCAGTGATATGGGTATTAACCCTGATGGTTTGCAGATTGTAGATGGTTCGGGTTTATCGCGGTTAAATCTTGTTTCACCAAACCATATAGTTTCTTTACTCGGTTATATGTATAAAGATGAACAGTTTTTACATTTTTATAATTCGCTTCCCATTGCCGGTGTTGATGGATCACTTGCAAAACGAATGCGTAAAGCGAGAACTCAAAATAATGTTCGCGCTAAAACAGGTTTCATCGGTGCGGCAAGATGTTTATCCGGTTATGTTTTTACAGGCGATAAAGAACCGGTAGCTTTTTCAATACTGGCAAATAATTTTACAGTGCCTGTCGTATTAGCTGACCTTATACAGGATTTAGTCTGCTTACGGCTTGCAAACTTCAAAAGAAAATAAAGGAGATGTTGTGGATAACATTTTAATTGAAGACATTAATGCGTTAATTAAAAGAAGAATAGAAGAATTAGAAGAATTGAAAGCAAAGGGTGTTCAAACCTATGCATACTCATTTGATGTAGATTCAAACTCTGTTTCAATAAAAAACAGTTACGAAGAAGGAAAAGAACAGAACGTATCAATAGCCGGAAGAATAATGGCTATTAGAAGGATGGGGAAAGCATCATTTGCCCACATACAGGATAATACAGGTAGAATCCAGATATACATGAAACGTGATGAATTGGGTGATGCTTATGATAATTTTAAATTGATGGATATCGGTGATATTATCGGTGTTAAAGGTTTTGTATTCAAAACAAAGACCGGGGAAATTTCAGTCCATGTTAAAGAATTACATTTACTTTCAAAATCTGTTCGTCCTATACCTATTGCAAAAGAAGTTGTAGACGAAAAAGGGGAGAAGGTTGTTTACGATCAATTTGCAGATAAAGAACTTCGCTACAGGCAAAGATATGTTGATCTTATCGTTAATCCTGAAATCAAAGATGTCTTCACAAAAAGAAGTAAAGCAATTACTTTTTTAAGAAGTTTTATGGATTCAAACGAAATTCTTGAAGTTGAAACCCCGATTTTACAGCCGCTATACGGTGGAGCAAGTGCAAGACCATTTGTTACGCATCATAACACACTTGATATGCCGTTGTATTTAAGAATTGCAGATGAATTATACTTGAAAAGATTAATTGTAGGCGGTTTTAGCGGTGTGTACGAAATCTCTAAAGATTTCCGGAATGAAGGTATGGATAAAACGCATAACCCTGAATTCACAATGCTTGAAGTCTACGTTGCATATAAAGACTATTTGTGGATGATGAACTTTGTCGAGGATATGGTTTCCGAATTATGCTTGAAGGTTTTTGGATCATTGGAGTTTGAATTCGACGGACATAAAATAAGTTTTCAAAAACCGTGGAAACGCGTATCGATGGTTGAAGCAATAAAAGAAAAGACAGGAATTGATGTTCTAAAAGTTGACGATTCTGAGATGATTTCTACTGCAAAGAAATTAGGAATTGATGTTTCAAGAACAACAAGCCGCGGAAAACTTATAGATGAAATATTTGAGGTTACTGTTCAAAGCGAATTAATTCAACCGACTTTTATAATTGATTACCCGGTTGAAACATCACCGCTTGCAAAAATGCACAGATCAATACCCGGATTGGTGGAAAGATTTGAAGGATTTGTTGCAGGCAGAGAAATCTGTAATGCCTTCAGTGAATTGAATGATCCGTTTGATCAAAAATCTCGGTTCACGCAACAGGTGAAAGCAAGAAGTGAAGGTGATGACGAAGCACAGTCTTATGATGAAGATTTTATCCGTGCTTTAGAATACGGTATGCCGCCCACGGCTGGACTTGGAATCGGTATCGACAGGCTTGTAATGCTGCTTACAGGGCAGACATCAATTAGGGACGTTATTTTCTTCCCGCAGATGAAACCTGAAAATTAAACAAAGAATTAAAATGGTTATGAAGACGAAGATATTATTTATATCAATTATCTTTTTTGTTTTCTGCAACTCAAGTTTTTCACAAGATGAAATTCGACCGGAAATAAAAGGACTTGATAAGGTTTACCCGACTTACACCTTAAAAAACGATTTGATTGGCAGCGTTTCGGATAGATTAATCTTCTACGAAGTAAGGCAAGATGAATTAAACCCGTTGGCACGAGATATTAATTATCCAGTCCTTTATGGAATGGGAGCGTTGACAATTGGTACAGGTTTAACAATTCATTTCTATCAAAAGAATGCCTGGTGGGCAGATCAAAGCAGGGTTTTTAGAATTCAGGACGATTGGGACTATGCGTTATGGATTGATAAAATAGGGCATTTCTACGGAACAATTTTAATTAGCCATGC
>DAIRET010000290.1:0-2271 GCA_036795455.1 Ignavibacteriaceae bacterium | reverse complement strand
CTGGGAAGATTACAGGCACGGCGAGCCGAAATACTTCGCACAACGCTTTGATGCTGCATTTCTACCTGTCGGAGAGAATATAGAGCATTATGGCAATTCAGATATTACTTTTGCACCTAACGGCTCCCATCTTGCAGTTAGAGAATATTATGACTCATGGGAGATGCCTGACATTTCTGTTACAAGTTATGCAGTTTGCGGAAAAGTTTTTAATACCGACCTTACTGCATCTTCGGAATTCTTTTTAGCCGGTCATCAATCTTCATGGTGCGGAATGGGATTTAGAGGGAATTACATAGGACTTGCTTCTACCTCTAATGCTCATATCTTTTTTTCAAATAATAGTGGTCCTGTTACCTTGAAGAAAATTGATTTTAATGGAAATATCATTCTTGATTCAGACTCTACAGAAATGCAGCTTCCACGCACCTCTTTTACGATTGCGGCAGCCTCGAACCAATCAAATGAGTATGCAGTGTTTTGGAAATATTGCAGCAACTTCGAATTTGACCCGGAGGATACATTATCTTCAGGAATTTATGGTATATTTTTCTCGCAGGAAGATAGTATTTACAAATACAACGTACCGGTAAAAACTCTTCCTGAAAACACAAATTACATAACCGGTTACTACGACTTCAAAGCTGTAACAACAAATGACACATGTTACTCGATTTTCTATATTGATTCAGATTCGTTTTATGTATCGAAAAATAAAGTTGATCGTGAAGGGTTTTTAATCGGAGAGGAAGTAAGAATTCCACTTTTTCATGCTGCAATACCAGTTCATTCCCACAACATATTTAATTTTTCTTTTACACCTATAAAGGATGGTTATTTTTACTTGTTGGTTACTTTTCAATCGTACTTATCTTATTTTTCAACTCTAATAAAGTTTGATGAATACGGCAACCAGGTTGGTGAACCGGTTCACAGCTCTGATCTTTCCAGTCGTGTGGGTAATAACTTTATTATTAAGGAAGGAAGCAATCTTGTTATTCCTCTTTCCAAAGAAGATGATGTTTTTATTGCTGAAATGGAAAACTTTAACATTACATCGGAACTAAAAATAAATACTGACCAGATCGGAAGTAATGAATCCTCCCCTACCGTTGCATCAAACAACGATAAATTCCTTGTCAATTGGTATGATGAAAAGTTTAATTCAGGTAAATTCATTAGTCCGGACGGAAGTGTATTAAGTGAAAGAAAGTTTTTTGAACCGGCAGATTACCTCCTTTTTTCTGATGGAAATATAGTCGGTGTATGGAAAAAATATTCTTCCGATAATTTGTATAAAATCGGTTTTACAATTTATAATCATGAACTAACTCCATTGTCAAATGTTGAATTAATTACCGGCAATCAGGATGACCTTAGAATAGTACATACAATACTTCCGGATGAAACATTTATAATATTTTACCGTAATGCTGGCGAATTATACTTAAAACGTTTTTCAAAAGAAGGGGAATTACTGAATGAATCGCAATTTTCCGGTTGGAGTAATTTATCTTCTTTAAGGATATTCCTTGAAGGTGATGATTCTTTCTGGATAACAAACTGCAAATATTTCCAGAAGTACTCTAAGCAGCTTCAAAGTTTAACCCCGGTTTATGATACATATGCTCAACTTTATGTTGGAGATGAAAAAACAGTTACTTTTAGGTATGAGTATAATTATCTTAATTTTTATGTAAATAGTCTAAACGGGGATTCTGTTGCCCATAAAAAGATGGGAATAGTAATTAAAGAATATAACTATGGAAAAATCGGTGAGAATAGTTTTCTTTTAATCTACAAAACTCATGAAAACAAAATATACGCTTGCGCTTATACAAACTCCGGGGTACAAATTAAGTCCCCTGTATTAATACATGATAACATTACTGTTTCAAGAAAGATGCCGTCATTTGGAGTGTGCAATGACAAAATCTTATTCGTGTGGGCGGATGACAGAATAAAAGAGAATGGTTACTCTATTTATGGCAGGATTTTTAATTTAGATTCTTTTACAGGAATAGATGATTATTCATCTTCGGATACACCTGACAATTTCGAATTACATCAAAACTACCCGAACCCCTTTAACCCGGTAACAACGATAAAGTTTTCAATACCGACTTCACCCAAAACCCCTCTCCTTAGCAAGGAGAGGGGCAGGGGTGAGGTTGTTACTCTGAAAGTTTACGATATACTTGGAAGAGAAGTAGCGGTACTTGTTAATGAAGAAAAAGCACCGGGCAACTACGAAGTAGTTTTCGATGCAAG
>DAIRET010000086.1:0-11525 GCA_036795455.1 Ignavibacteriaceae bacterium | reverse complement strand
TGCTTCTTGAAGGATTTGACGACCCTCCGAGAATTCTAATGCCGTATAATCCTAAGTATTATCTTGACCTTTGCGAGAATTATGGGTTTAGAAAAATTAAAGACCTTTACGCATATAAACTGGAGTCGGATAAAGTTTTCTCTTCAGACAAATTAAGAAGAGTTCAACAGATTGCCCGCGACCGTTATAAATTGAAAATCAGGTCACTGAATATGAAGGATTTCAAACACGAACTTGAAAACGTAAAATATGTTTATAACAAAGCATGGGCACCTAACTGGGGATTTGTACCGATGACAGATGCTGAAATTGATGCAATGGCAAAGGAACTAAAATCACTTGTTGAACCTTCTCTGGTACTATTTGGTGAAATTGAAGGCGAGTTAATAGGTTTTGCACTTGTAATGCCGGACTATAATGAAATACTTATTAAAATGAACGGCAGGTTATTCCCGTTTAATTTCATAAAAATTTTCACTCAAAGAAAAAAAATCAAATGGTCAAGAATCATTACGCTGGGTATAATCCCGGAACATCAGAAAAAAGGATTGGATTCTGTTTTCTACTGGGAAATTGTGAACCGTGCAAAAAAACTAGGGATTCTGTTGGGAGAAGCAAGCTGGGTTCTTGAAGATAATGAAATGATGAACCGCGGTGCACAGGTTATGAATGGTGAAGTATATAAGAAATACCGAGTCTATTCTCTAAAAATCTAACTATTAGAAGGGGAGGGGAATATCTCCCGGATTGGACTATGATAGGATTGAATCCATTAAGTTCAACAAATCATTTTTCCCGAAAGGTTTTGATAGATAATGGGTCAGTCCTTTACTAAGAAATTCGATTCTTTCTTCTTCCATTGCGTAAGCAGTAACTGCCACAAGCGGGGTTCTTACGTAACCCGGGATTTTTCGGATTTCTGCACTCAATTCAAGTCCGTTCATCCCTTTTCCGAGATTAATGTCAATAAGTACAACATCATATCTTCTGGCAGATAGTTTTTCGAGGGCAAGTTTTGCATTCGGAGCTAATTCAATTTCATACTTGGAAGCTAAAACCATCCTGACAAAAGTAGCTGAAACAACTTCATTTTCTACGTAAAGTACACTGTGTTTAATCTCCTTGGAAGTAACTGGTGGAGTAATTGTTTCAAGTTGGTCGATTACCGCCTGTTCATTTTCTATTAACTTTTGCTCCAGGGTCATCGGAAGTTCAATAGTAAATTCGGAACCGACTCCTTCTTCACTTTTAAGTGAAATATCTCCACCCATCATTTCAATATATTTTTTTGAAATTGTTAATCCCAGTCCCGTTCCTTCAAAGCCTCTTCCAATACCTTCGCTTACCTGCCTGAATGCTTCCCAGATAACTTTCTGTCTCTCTTTAGGAATTCCGATGCCAGTATCAATTATTTTAATGATTACTTTTCCATTTTCTCTATATACTTTAACAGTAATGCTTCCTTTTAAGGTATATTTGATTGCATTGTTAATCAGGTTATTTAATACATCTCTGAATAAACGTTCATCGATTGAACAGATAATTTCTTGCTCTACGAATTCAAAGTTTAGAGAAATGCTTCTGCTTTTTGCTGTAGGGATATAAAGATTCACAATCTCTTTGAGTAGAGTAATAATATCCTTATTCTCCGGTTTACACTCCACACGTTCGGATTCTATTTTCGAAATCCTTAAAATGTTATTTAGTGTATCAAGTAGACGGGTTCCGCTCTTATGGATGGTTTTCGCCATACCAAGAGCATCTTCATTTTCGCGGATAACGTCCTGCAAGATTTCCGAGTAGCCCATTATACCGATAAGAGGGGTTCTTAATTCGTGGCTCATATTGGCGAAGAAGAAAGATTTTACGCGGCTCATTTCCTCCGCTTTCTCTTTTGCCTCTCTTAATTCCTCTTCAACTTTTTTTCTAGTTGTAATGTCTGTTAAAATACCTACACTACCTGTAACTAATCCAGATTCATCTGCTAAAGAGTAAGACCTATCTCCAAGCCATTTTAGTTCTCCCGATTTAGTTTTTATAAGATAATCTGCGAAGAAATTTTTAAAACCTTTTGAATTCCTTATTCCAACTAAATCGCTTTTTACGATTTCTTTTCCTTTAACGGATACAATTCTTTGGACTAAAGCTGCCAATGTAGTTTTATTTAGTTCATCCGGAGTATATCCTGTTATTTTTGAAATTGCAGGATGAATGTAATCATACTTCATTGTGGAAAAATTAAGTTTATAGAAAACAGAATTTGTTTCTTCTGCTGTAATCCTTAGCATCCTTTCATGTTCAAGTCGTTCTTCTTCGGAACGTTTTTTCTCTGTAATATCACGGGTTATTGTTAGAATGCCGACAGGTTTTAAATTCTCATCCCTCAAGAATGAAGCTGATAACTCAACCCAGATAGTTGAGCCATCTTTACAATACTCTTCAAGTTCAAATAAAACGCTTCGATAAAGGTCTACTTTTCCTTCTTTTTCAAGCTCTAATTGCTGTGCAAACATTTTCATCACTTTTTGATGAGAAGGCGGAGTAAGTACTTCGGCAAGTGTTTGAGTTGATGCTTCTTCAACTGTGAATCCTCTTAGTCTTTGTACCGAAGGGCTAACGTATGTTGTTTTCAGATTTAAATCCAGTATTGTAATACAATCAACTGTATTCTCGGCAATTAACCTATATTTCTCCTCACTTATTCTGAGGGCTTCCTGCACCTTCACAATCGCATCAATATTGAGATGAATACCACTGGCTTTCAAAGGTTTCCCGTCATTATCGAATTCAGTAATTTTTCCCCAGTTTAAAATCCATTTGTAGCTTCCGTCTTTACTTCTCAATCTATGTTGAATTTTCGAAAACGGTATTTTTCCGCTTTCATGAAGAGAGGCTATTCTTTCGGCTTCAGGAAGGTCATCCGGATGAATAATTTTTTTCCAAAAATCCAAAGTAGAGTCTATTTCATCTAGTGAATAACCGAGCATTGAAGCCCATTTTTCAGTTCGAAAAGTTTTGCCGGTTAAAAAATTTTGTTCCCATAAACCGATTTCTGCCCCTTCAAGTGCAGCATTTAAGCGGTTTTCACTTATTCGCAGTTCTTCTTCAATTCTTTTTGACTCTGTTATATCGGCAATAAATCCTTCTAAAAACAGTAAATCACCATTATCGTTAAAAACGCCTCTTCCTTGTTCCCAAACCCATTTTTCTTCTCCGTTACATGCAGTGATTTTGTAGGTAAGCCGAAAAGGGTTTTTTAATTTAAGAGCCTCTTGAATACTATCCCATACATAGTTTCTAAATTCGTTGTTGATTATTTCAGAATAAGAAATTTTTTGATTATGCAGTAATTCTTTCCGGTGATAACCGGTTAATGGATAACATCCGTCGCTTGCAAAAACCATTGTCCAAAATTTGTCGTTCTTGCAACGGTACGCCATTCCCGGTAAATTACTCATCAAAGTAGAAAGCTGTCTTTTGCTCTCTCTCAATCGCCTTTCAGATTCTCTTTCTGCCGTCTGGTCTCTGAATATTAAAACTGCACCTGTAAGGTTTCCTTTTTCATCAAGGATAGGGGAGGCACTGTCGGCAATCGGAATTTTTTCACCGCTTTTAGATATAAGAATTGTATTCTTGGCAAGTCCAACTACTTTTTCCTTACTTATAAGTTGTTCGATAGGATTTTCGGTTATTTCCCCGGTTTGTTCATCGATAATATTAAAAACAGTCTCAAATCCTTCCTGTTTAGCTTCTTTTTCAGTCCAACCCGTAAGTTTTTCTGCAATGCTGTTCATCTGATTTATTTTACCGAATTTATCGGTTGTTATAACAGCATCGCCGATACTGTAAAAAGTAGTTCTGAATAGTTGTTCGCTACGGGATAGTTCATCGAGATATGAAACATTTAGCTGATGGTCTAAAAGAATTTTTCCTATTAATACGGTAATAATTGGGTAAATTCCGATTACGGTAATAGCAACAGTCTGATATGTCTGTAAAATATTTTTTGATGGTAGTGCAAGTATGTAGAGAAGCATGAATAGGTGAACAAGAACGCCTAGAAGATAGAAATGAATTTTCTTTACTTTTAATAAATCATTTCTCTTTCTCCACCTGTAAAACAGGAATCCGATAAAAAAAGAAGTAAATATTACAAGAAATCCCATTGTAATACCACCGCCCCCGATATAAAACCTGAAAGCAGCAGCAATGAAAGCAGATATAAAACCGGAGATTGGACCAAAGAAAAAAGCACAAAGACTAATTACAATTGAGCGTCCGTCGAAAATAATTCCTTCAGTTAGAACAAAAGGATAAAGTATTCCGATTATCGAGACAACACCGAATAGAATACCTTGAAGAATTATCCCGTTAAAAGAAGTTCTTTTAAACCTTGCATCTACAAAGCCGGATAATACACTAACCGCAACCAAAATTGATAAATTGTAGATTAACTCGATTACAATCATAATTCTTTTATTCTAATAAAATATTGAACCTTATTCAACTTTCAACTACCTGCTTAATTATCGAATTTTCTTTATGTAAGTTAAATAGAAAATAGCAATCACAGAAACAGTTATTGGACAAAAAATGCTTAATTACTATTACTGCTTGTTTTAATTATTAAACTTGAAGCGGCACTTCTACTGTGAATGTGGAACCTTTCCCTTCCTCGCTTACAAAATGTATTTTCCCTTTTATAAGTTCGGTATATCTTTTTGAGATTGTTAACCCGAGACCTGTACCTTCAAATCCTCTACCTATTCCTTCGCTTACCTGCCTGAATGCTTCCCAAATTACATCTTGTTTATCTGCCGGAATACCGATTCCGTTATCAATTACATTAATAACTGCAAATTCTTTTTCTTTTTTTACTTCTACAGTAATACATCCTTCGCCCGAAAACTTAATTGCGTTATGGACAAGGTTGTTCATAATTTCGTGAAATAGTTTATCGTCGGTATAGCAAAGAATCTCTTCTTCAACACAATCAAAAAGCAAATCAATACCTGAATACTTAGCTGCCGGCTGGAATAACTTAATTACATCTTTTATTAACGGGATTATATTAAAATTGTCAAGTTTGCATTCAACTCTTTCAGCTTCAATTTTTGATATTCTAAGGATGTTGTTCAATGTTTCAAGCAGTCTTGTTCCGCTTGAGTGAACAGTTTGAGCCATTTTATAAGTTTCAGAGTTATGATCAAGATAATCCTTCAATAACTCGGAGAAGCCAAGAATTCCAATTAATGGAGTGCGTAACTCATGGCTCATATTGGCAAAGAATGAAGTTTTAACCCGGTTCATTTCTTCAGCTTTTTCTTTGGCTGCAAATAATTCCGCAATTAAATTTTTACGGTGCGAAATATCACGGAAAACACTTAGTAGTAATCTTGAAGAACCGATCTCAATAAATGAATTTGAAATTTCAAGCCATATTTTTCTTCCATCATGCAAGGTTACATTTCTTTCGATACTGGGTTCAATATCAATTTCTTGAATTCTTCGCACAATCATATTTTGAATCCGTTTTTGTTCACTTTGGATGTAGACAACAGTAGCCGGTTTCCCAATCAAATCTTTCTTTTGCATATCAACGATTTCACAAAAAGCAGAATTTACAAGAACAATTATTCCTTCTTCATTAAGAAGGCGCATTCCATCGAAAGATTTTTCCCAAACCGAACGGAATTGGTTTTCCGAATTACTAAGTTCCTGTTCAGCTTTTTTACGGTCGCTAACGTCCCGGACCATAGCCTGGATATACGTTTTTTCTCTAAATACAACCGAATTAAGACTAACTTCTGCATCGAATAGAGTTCCGTCTTTCTTCTTATGCTGCCATTCAAAAAACTGTGGAATCCCGGAAAGAGCAGCGGTTATTTTTTCTATAGATTTAATTGAAGACTCTTTTCCATCAGGTTGCTTTGGGGGTGAAAAATCAATCGGTTTTGCTCTTAGTAGTTCTTGCGAAGAACACCCAAACATCATTTCTGCTCTCGGATTACATTCAATAAAAGCGTCTTTATCCATTAAAAGAATCGCATCATTTGCATTGATGAATATAGTTTCATATTTTGATTCAACAGCATTCAATTCGAGTTCAGTTAACTTTTGTTGAGTGATGTTTTCGACTACTCCTTCAAAATAAATAATTTCACCATTTTCATTTTTAATTGCTTTGGCACTTTCTTTTACATAAACGGTTGAACCATCGGCTTTTTTCCATGCAGATTCTAATCCAATTATTTCATTTTTAGTTTGCATCATTTCCAGGAAAGCGGACCGTGGATACTTTGTATCAAAACCATTTCTATCCAATCTTCGATTCTTCATTTCTTTAAATGATGAAAACCCGAGCATTTTAAGTAGTGCCGGGTTTGCGAGGATGATTTCTCCATCAAGCGTAGTACGGTAAAGCCCTACAACAGTGTTTTCAAATACAGTCCTATATCTTTCCTCTGCTTCCGCTAAAAGTTTCTCTGCTTTTTTTCTGTCGGTCAAATCCACAAAGGTTACAATGTTCAGTACGCCAAGAGAAACAAAACTTATTTCAACAAATTTTATTTCGCCATCCTTACAGCTGATAAAACATTCCTGGGGAGTAATCTCCGATTTTGTTTGCATTGCTTCTTCTACGGCTTTAGCCCACCTATTTCGGCAAAAAGTTCTGTAAGTTTCGTCGGGATATGCTAAACCCCACCATTCATTTACGTTTGGATGCTCATCAATAGTATATCCAAAAAGTTGTAAGAATTTTTTATTAATATACTTTGTTTTCTGGTTTATGTCCGATATAACAATAGCTATAGGGGCGGATTCGATAAAAGAGCGAAAGTTTTCCTCGCTTTCAATCAAAGCTTGTTCAGCAAGTTTTCTCTTGGTAATATCGTTAACTACACCAATATAACCGATGATTTCTCCTTTATCATCAATTTCTGGCATTGCTCTACCGGAAACCCAAACGATAGAACCATCTTTATGAACAAAGCGGTATTCAGCATCCGATGTTGATTTTGCTTCAGTTGCTTTATCCCAATTGCCGGAAATTTTTTTCCTATCGTCGGGATGAACTCCATGGAGCCAGCCATTCCCAAGTCCTTCTTCTGCAGTCATATCAGCTATCTTACACCAGATTGGATTTACGTAAGTTGTAAAACCATTTTTATCTGTTCTGAACAAACCAACCGGAGCATATACGCATAATGTTCTAAATAGTTCTTCACTTCTACGCAATGCATCCTCGGCGGATTTACGAGCTTCAAAACTTTTTTCGAGTTCTACAATATACTCTTTCAGTTTTTTTTCATTCTCTTCAGTCTGCCTCATTTTATCTTCAAGTTTCCTGATGAGAACCTCATTGTATTCTTTTAACACAATTGTTTCCGGTTGTAATTCCGGTGTTGCCGGTTGAAAGTTCTTTTCTATGACTTCATCAAGTAAGTTCTGAATAATATCAAGAAAAACATCGGGGTCAGCCGGTTTAAGAATAAAACGATCTGCACCAAGACCAAGAGCAAATTCTTCGTCTTTGGGGTCGGTATATGTTGCCGTGTAAAAAATGAACGGGATGTTCTTAAATTTTTCATTACGCTTTATTTCCCGGCATAAAGTATAACCATCCATTAGCGGCATAAGTATATCAGAAATTATTAAATCCGGTTTATCTGTTTGAATTATGCCGAGTGCTTCCGCTCCATTTTTAGCTTTGAGAATCTGGTACCCGGATCCAGTCAATAGGGTTTCAAGCATATAAACATTATCGAACTTATCATCGACAATCATAATTTTCATAATTATCCTTCACTTTCCGGTTCATATTCTGGAGGTAAAAAAGAAAGCATTTGTGTAACGAATGTATCAGGGTCAATCGGTTTTTCGATATAACCGATGGCACCGGCTTCCATAACTTTTTCTCTGTCACCCGGCATTGCATAAGAAGTAACTGCTATAATGGGAATGTCTTTCATCTGCTCGTCTTCCTTAAGTTTCCGGGCGACTGTGTATCCGTCCATTTCAGGCAGTTGAATATCAAGTAGAATGATGTCGGGCTTAATATCTTTTGCCACCGAGATTCCAGCCAAGCCGTTATATGCCTGGAATACTTTGTAGTTATAGCTTTCAAGCAGGAATGTTAGCATATACATATTCTGCTGGTTGTCTTCAATTATGAGGATTTTTGATTTCATTTGCTACCTTATTTTTTTCAATCTCTTTTTTACGCTGAACGTATAGTTTTATAATGTTTTTCATTCTCCAAACTATTGGAGGATGTTGTCATTCTTAAAAGTCATGGCTAAAGCCAAACACAAGTTTATTGTTTCGTTCCCCAAGCTAAAGCATGGGGTTAAAGGATGAATAGAAGTTCATCCGTTTTTCATTCTCCAAATAATTGGAGGATGCTGTCATTCTTAAAAGTCATGGCTAAAGCCAAACACAAATTAATTGTTTTGTTCCCCAAGCTAAAGCATGGGGTTAGAGGATAACGTTGTTCTTTCATTCTATCTTTTAACCCTCCGATTTATCGGAGGGTCTGAAGCATTTGACAATGTAAGGGCTTTAGCCCTGACCCTGAAATCCATATCTCTTTAGAAACTCTTCACATTCATTCTTAAAACTTATTCTTATGTGATGATCTTCCTGGTTTCTGATATAATCACGTACTTTTTCTATCATAGATTCACTAACCGAAACAGCAAAGTATTCATCTGCCCATGCAAGTTTCGTATTTATTAAATTATTTTTATTCGCCCAATATGCTGCTTCACCTTTTAATAGTTGTATAGTCTTCGATATCGACATATCAGCACTTAATGCTAAAAGACAATGTACGTGTTCCATATCTCCATTAATAAAATCTACGTATACTTCTTTCTTTCGTGCATTTTCAAGAATATGCTTAAAAAGCTGGATGCGGGTTTCTTTAATTAAAACCCGTTCATGTTTTTTTGTCCCCCAGACAGCATGAATCCATATTTTAACGTAAGACATATATACTCCTAAAAGTCATGGCTAAAGCCAACACAAGATTATTGTTTTGTTCCCCAAGCTAAAGCATGGGGTTAAAGGATGAAAAGAGTTTCATCCGTTTTTAAATTATTATCGGTAAGGTTAATGTGAATACACTCCCTTTTCCGAATTCGCTTTCTACGCTTATTGTCCCCCCAAGTTTTTCAGTTAGTTTTTTACTTATTGATAATCCTAATCCGGTTCCTTCATGGTTACGGGTTATTCCCGTATCAACCTGACTGAAAGGTTTGAATAGTTTATCCAAATCTTCAGGTTTTATCCCTATTCCAGTGTCAATTATTTTAGTTACTATATTTTTGTCCGGAATAGAGCAATCAACTATAACTGAGCCTTTCTCAGTGAATTTAATTGAATTGTTTATTAGGTTCAATAATACTTGCTCAATACGCCTTTCGTCGCTTAAAGCTGTAAGAGATTCGAACGGCATTATTAAATTCAAACTTAATTCTTTTTTTTCTGCCAGTGGTCGTACAAGATTGACAACTTTATTTACCGATTTACTGAAATCGAATTCTTTCATTGATACTGTAAGTTCGCCCGCTTCAATTTTGGAAATATCAAGTACGTCGTTAATTAGTGCAAGAAGATGCGAAGCACTTCCTTTTGCCATCATCAATTGTTTTTTCTGTTCCGGGTTTAATGGACCGGCAATTTCACGCAATAGGATTCCAGTGAATCCTATAATTGAATTTAATGGTGTTCTTAGTTCATGAGACATTGTGGCAAGAAAAGCAGATTTCAATCTATCCGCAATTTCTGCTTTATCTTTTGCAATTTCAAGTTCTGCGGTTCTATCTCTTACCATTTCTTCAAGTTTTTCCTGGTACTTTAATAGCTCCGCTTCGGTTTTCTTACGCTCCGTTATGTCTCTCGAAACAACAACTACATTTACTTTATTCCCTTTTGTATCTCTGATTACACTGCTGTGCGATTCAATATAATGTATCTCGCCACTCTTTGATAGAAGTCTATATTCCGCCCGCTGTCCTTCTCCGGTATTAACTGTTTTTTGAAAAGTCTCTTTGATCCTTTCACGATCTTCCGGGTGAACATCAAGAAAAGAATCAGTACCCGGCAGTTTATTTGTATCCCCAAGTATCGGTTTGTAGGATGGATTGTTATAAACTCTTTTCCCATTCAAGTCCAGAACAACAATCATATCGGCAACGCTTTCGGATATCAGCCTGAATTGCTCTTCGCTTCTACGCAGTTTCTCTTCGATTTTTTTCCGTTCGGTTATGTTGCGGTAAAATATAACAAGTCCGTCTTCATGCGGATATGCGTGAAAATCAAGCCAAAGTTCTTGATCGTTTCCAAGAATATAACAATGTTCAAAGTGAACCGGGACACGCTCATTCATTGCTTTCCTGTATTGCTGTTCTACTTGAGTACCGACAGATGCAGGCCATTCTTCCCATTGTGTTTTGCGAAGGAATTCTTCCGGGTTTTTCTCGTTTATCCTTGCTGCCTCAGGGTTTATGTATGTGATTTTCCAGTCTCTATCCAGTGCAATAAAAGCATCTGTAATACTGTCAAGAATTCTGTTAAGCAAGTTTCTTGAAGCCGTCATCTCTTCTTCTGTACGCTTACGAATAGTCAATTCATTTTTTAATTGTTCGTTTGAGTTGTTCAGTTCGATTGTCCGCTCTTCTACTTTTCTTTCAAGTTCTCTCGTCAATTTTCTCTTTTGCTTGTAACTGTGGTAAACAGCAAAAATTAAAAGAAGAGTTAACAGAAGAATAATCCCAAGCAAGTAAAGAAAATTCTGCTGCTTTTCAATTGTAACTCCTTTTTCCCAAATCGTTTTCTCCTGTTCAACCAGTTTTCTTTCCTGTGCTTCAAGCTGTAATAGTCCCTGTTTCAGCTTTTCCTCCTGCAGATCGAGGTCAGTACCTTGAGTATCCAATATCTTCTGCTGTTGTTTAATCTTTTTAAGTTGTTCATTCAGTTTGCTTTCACTACCGGCAATTTTCTGATTAAGCGTTAAAAGCTCGCTCTCCCTATCCTTCAATTGTTGAATTTTTTCCTTAACAACTCTTTGCTGTTCTTGAATAACTTTCAGTTGTCTGTCAATTTGCTTTTTATGTGTTTCTATATCTTTTTCAAGTATAGATAGGTTTTTTTCTAACGACTCGGTGTGTTTTTGTAATCTTCTTAAACTCTGTTGACCTTCCCTGTACAATTCAGCCACATCTATTTCGGTTCCGCCAAGTAGTATCAGGTCTTCCTTAATGCGAATATGCTGATTGATAATATTAGCTTTGTTTATTTCGAATCGAAGTGTTTTCCCTTCCGTCTCCACAAAGTTTATCATTATTAATCTTTTGTCTTCATAGCCATCAGTTATTAATAGAATATTATTCCCATCAATCTTATCGAAAACCTCAGGAAATCTTTTCTCATATCCTTTTGGTAAGAATACAAGTTGGGCATCTGTTAGTTTATCAATGGCATTCACTGATGAAACCACAATATTTTTATCTCTGAGTGTT
>DAIRET010000085.1:0-11572 GCA_036795455.1 Ignavibacteriaceae bacterium | reverse complement strand
GGGGGACTCGAACCCCCACATCTCTCGATACTAGATCCTAAGTCTAGCGCGTCTGCCAATTCCGCCACTTTCGCATTGATGTAAGAATATTTGATTTTTTGAAGTCCAAATATAACGCAGTCAGTTCTGTTTACCAAAAATGAAAAACCTTATTTATAATAAAAAATCCATGAATAAGGGTTAAAATATCAGGATATTGGGAAATCGTACTAATTGTTGTTTCGGTACTTCAAATACTAAATTGCACTTATTCGAATAGGAACTTTTTATTATTTGTCTTATGTTTTACCTATAAAGTTACAAAATTAAATTTTCACAATATTTGGAATATGAAATGAATAGATGGTTGATGATAATGTTTTTGTTGATGGGAATACAGATTAATTCTCAACAAAGCGGATTGATAATGGGAAAAGTTACTGACGCTACTACAAAACAACCCATACCCGGCGTAAATGTGTTTTTATTGGGGACAACATTTGGTGCAGCAACTGATGATAAAGGAGAATATTCAATTAGGAATATTCCAGTGGGCAGCTACCAGTTGCGGGCATCGGCAATCGGGTATGATCCTACGGTAAAAACTGATGTTATAATTAATGCTGCCAGACCAGCAATGATTGATTTTCAACTAAAGGAATCAATCATTGAACTCGGAAGCGTAGAAGTAACTGCGGATTATTTTACGAAAGTTCCGACTGAAGTTAATAGCATTAAAACTTTCAACTACGAAGAAATACGAAGAGCTCCGGGTGGATTTGAAGATGTTGTTAGGGCACTCTCTGTCTTACCGGGAGTAGCTCAAGCTGAAGCCGGAAGGAACGATCTTGTAGTTCGGGGGGGGGCTCCATCTGAAAATTTATTTATTGTGGACGGATTCCCTGTTCAAAATATAAACCATTTCGGGAGTCAGGGTGCATCCGGTGGACCATTAAGTTACGTCAATCTTGATTTCGTAAGAGAGACATCATTTTCAACCGGTGGTTTTTCTGCATTATACGGCGACAAACTTTCAAGCGTTTTAACAATTGATTTACGGGATGGACGTAAAGATAAATTCGGCGGGAAAGCTACTATTTCTGCGACACAATTCGGTTTGAATGCAGAAGGACCTTTATCGGATAAATCTAATTTTTTGTTTTCTGCACGCAGAAGCTACCTCGATTTTATATTCAAAGCAGCAGGCTTCGGGTTCGTCCCGGAATACTATGACTTACTTACGAAAATAAATTATAATTTTGATAATAATAACTCACTCTCTTTTTTACTAATTGGTGCATTTGATAACGTGAAGTTTTTTAATGATACAGAAGAAAAAAGGTATAAAAACTCAAGAGCTCTTGCCAGCGATCAGACACAGTATATAACCGGTTTATCTTTCAGGCATTTGTTTAACAAAGGTTTTTATACAATAAGTTTAAGCAGAAATTATATTGATTATGATACTGTACAAAGAGATTCGCTTTTAAACCCGGTGTTTATGAATGTATCGAAAGAGGAAGAAAACACTCTACGTGGCGATCTTGTATACAAAATCTCTCCGAAAGCAGAAGTAAATGTTGGAGCGTCAATAAAACTAATTCAATTTGAAGCCAGTGTAAAACTTCCGTTTTTTATTACAACATTCGGAGAAACATTAAATGTTACAGCCTTGAACAGCGGGGAAAACTTTTGGAAATCAGATGCTTATTTTCAGTATAGCGGTTTTTACTTCAATAGGTTAAGAATGAATCTCGGAATTAGAACAGATTACTTCAACGCTATAAGTCAAAAATATTCCTTCAGCCCGCGATTATCTTTGGCGTATCTATTAACCGATATAACAACATTGAACTTCAGCACAGGGATTTATCATCAAAGCCCCTCCTATATTTGGCTTATTTCGGATGCAACAAACAGGGAATTGAAAAAAATACGTGTTGATCAATATATCCTCGGTATAGATCATCGGTTAAGAAACGATGTGAACCTAAGAGTTGAATCTTATTATAAAGATTATAAAAACTATCCGGCAAGTATTACCCGTCCTTATATTGTACTTGCCAATACAGGAGCCGGGTATACCGGTGCAGAAGATAATTTCGCTTCTTTCGGTTTGGAACCGCTTGTTAGCGAGGGGAAAGGTTTTTCGAGGGGTGTCGAACTATCGGTTCAGAAAAAATCATCACGCATATCTCATTACGGGCTTTTTTCTCTAACCTATAATGAAACATTTTTCACTCCGCTTGATGGAATTAAGCGTCCCGGAGCTTATGAACAAAAATGGATTCTTAATCTGAGTGTCGGATATATTTTTAATGAAAAGTGGGAAGCAAGCTTCAAGTTTAGGTATGCTACAGGTAAACCTTACACACCGTTTAATCCGGATGGAACTCAAAGTCTTGCAAATTATTTTTCAAAAAGATTACCGGAATTGCACAGCCTAGACGTTCGGGTTGACAGAAGGTGGAATTTCGATGGATGGACTTTGATCACTTATATTGATATTCAAAATGTATACAACCGCGATAATGTTAGCTTATATAGGTGGGATGCAAGAACAAAAACAGTAGATGAAGGAAGCAATATCGGGATACTTCCGTCTATCGGTGTAAGTCTTGAACTGTAGAAAAATGAAAAGTGCAGGGTGAACTTTCTTTCAGCTTAAATGAGCTTAAAAGAATTAACCCTGCATTTTATCAAGTCGATTATTTTGTTAAATTTGCTATTGAAAATGAAATTTAATAAAGACACTATCATTTGAGAAAAATAGTAATAGCGGCAGTTGCAAACAACGGTGTAATTGGAAAATCCGGTTCAGGAATGCTATGGAACATTCCTGAAGAGATAAAACATTTCAAAAATACTACTACAGGTTTTCCTGTAATTTTAGGGAGGAAGACTTTTGAGTTACTCGGGAAACCGTTGTCAAATAGAGTGAACCTTGTATTAACAAGAGATGCCTCATTAAAAAATGTCTCGGATAATGTTGTTATTTTTAATTCTCTTTCCGAATGCTTTCAATTTTGTGAAACAAAGAAATATGAAAAAGTGTTTATAGCCGGCGGCGGGGAGGTATACTCTCAAGCCTTTAAATATGCCGACGAGTTATTGATTTCGTTTATCAATTTTTCTGTTGAAGGTGATATATTCTTTCCGGAGATAGATAGAAACATCTGGTATGTTGACAACCGCGATAAACAGAAAAAATTTGAAATTATCCACTTTAAGAAGAAAACTTAGTTACTTATTTATGGCGAAAATTAAAATATTACCGGAGAACTTAGCTAATAAAATAGCAGCCGGTGAAGTTGTTCAAAGACCCGAATCTGTTGTTAAAGAATTAATAGAAAACTCTATTGATGCTAATGCTACTCTTATTGAAGTTGCAATAAAGAAAGCCGGGAAATCATTAATCCAGGTTATCGATAACGGCGAAGGAATGTCCGAAGAAGATGCTGTTATTTGTATATTCAAACACGCGACAAGCAAGATAAAAGGTTATGAAGACCTTGAATCGATTAAAACGCTTGGTTTTCGGGGTGAGGCTTTATCGTCAATTGCAGCGGTTAGCCAATTTGAACTAAAATCAAGAACTGTAAATGATGAACTGGGAACTATTATCAAACTGGATGAAAACCAATCTGTAATTAAAGAAAAAGATTCTTTCCAGGTCGGGACTTCCGTTATGGTAAAAAATCTTTTTTATAATACACCTGCAAGAAGAAACTTTCTAAAAACCGATACAACTGAACTAAAGCATATAATTGACACATTTAACAAAATTGCATTATCACACCCAGAAATTGAGTTCAGGTTTTATCTGGATGATGATCTCGAATTCAACTATTCTAAAGCGACGTTGAATGAAAGGATAATACAGGTTTTCGGAGAAGAGACTTTCAATTCTGTTATTCATGTAGAAGAGATTACAGATTTCATTTCATTGAAAGGATTTGTAGGAAAACCATCGGAGTTGAAAAAGAGTAAAGGTAATCAATTCCTGTTTCTTAATAATCGTTATGTCCAGAGTAAACAAATCAACCATGCAGTCTTTACTGCTTACGAACACGTAATTGAAAAAGGTGATTACCCTTTCTTTATACTTTTCCTTCAAATTGACCCGCGTAGAACTGACGTGAATGTTCATCCTTCCAAACTTGAAATCAGGTTTGATGATGAAAAAGATGTATATAACTTTGTATTAGCGGTTGTAAGGAAAAGTCTTGCATCATTTGATTTAGTTCCTAATTTGTCATTTCAAAAGAATGGGATGGAAAAAAACATCTACCCGGAAAGAGAAAAACTTGCGGTTCAAAGCTATACTAGACCGCTGAAAAATGACTTTTCAGACAGACCGTTTATTCAGAATAAAGAAACTCAAAAAGTAAACTTAAGCGATAACGATATTGATTTGATTTTCGGCAGTTTAGAGGAATCAATTGATAAGAGTAAAACCGATATTAAAAAACCGCTTCCATTTGACGAAGAAGAAAGAACAGATGATAGCAGAAAGATTTTCAAAGTAAAAACTTCTGTTCAAACAGAAGAGAGTACTGCGTTTTTAGTACAGTTGCATAATAAATACATTCTCTCTCAAATTAAATCCGGGTTGATGATTATCGACCAGCATGTGGCACACGAGCGAATTTTATATGAAAAAGCACTGAGTATGTTTGAAGCTAATTTCCCTTTTTCGCAGCAGTTGCTTTTCCCTAAAACAATTGATGTTGATCCCGCTACTTATAAATTAATCAAAGAGATTTATCCCTCATTAGTAAAACTCGGATTCGAGTTGAAGTTTTTTAGTAAGAATACAATTGTAATTGACGGGGTTCCGCAGGAAGTAAAATCCGGCAATGAAGCTGAAATTCTACTTGAGATTGTTGATGAATTCTTGATAAATATCAACGAGAAAAAAATATCCGACGAAAACGACAACGTTGCAAAATCTTTTTCTTGTAAAGCAGCGATTAAAGCGGGAGATAAACTAACTGAAAAAGAAATGCGAATACTAATTGACCAATTATTTGCAACTTCAATGCCGTATGTTTGTCCCCACGGAAGACCGATTGTTGTAAAAATCTCGGTTGATGAATTCGACAGAAGGTTCGGAAGAACATAAAAAAACAGTTTAACCCGGTTGGCTGATTTAAAACAAAGTCGTAATTTAGAAGCAGTAAAAACTTCTTTAAAAGAAATCAACCGTGCGGCAGTAGATGGAAGCAACTTAATGCCTATACTATTGGAAGCCGCAATGAATTATGTTACACTTGGCGAAATGGTTGGTGAATTGAAAGAAGTCTTCGGTATTTATGAAGAAACATCAATATTTTAATGCTATCAACTTATATAAAACTATTACGAGTACCGCAATGGATAAAAAATGTCTTCATTTTTGTTCCATTGATATTTGCGAAGCACCTATTTCATTATGAATACTTCATTACTACAGTAATAGGGTTTATTGCATTTTGCATTTTATCAAGTATAGTATACATTATTAATGACATAGCAGATATTGACGCAGATAAAAAACATCCTGTCAAGAAAAGCAGACCAATCGCTTCAGGTGCAATTACAGTTAAAAACGCATTGATGATTGCAGTACTACTAGTATTAATCGAAATCGCTATGCTATTTTTATTAAACTGGCAGTTTTCAATTATGGCTCTAACCTATTTTGTAATAAACCTATTATACTCACTTTCTCTGAAGCATATTGTACTTCTTGATATATTCTCAATTGCTGCAGGATTCATGTTGCGAATAGGAGCCGGGGGATTTGTAATTAATGTCGAAATATCAAGCTGGCTTATTCTTACAACTATGTTTATTTCCTTATTCCTTGCCGTTATGAAAAGACGTAGTGAACTTGAATTGTTTTATACACAAAACCAGAACACAACAAGAAAGGTGCTTGAATACTATTCGATTGGATTTATCGACCAGATGGCTACTGTTGCATCCGCCGGTGTTATAATTTGTTACGCTCTTTATACAGTGTCTCCGAGAACAGTTACTATTTTTAATACAGAAAATTTAATATATACTACCCCGTTTGTTGTATTTGGAATATTCCGTTACATGTACCTTGTAATAAATGATAAAAAAGGAGAGTATACTACTGAAATAATGCTGACAGATATTCCAATGATAATCAATATTGTATTATACGGGGCATTTGTTGTTCTGATAGTTTATCATATATTCGGCTTATGAAAATATTACCAGTATTGATTATTCCATTCCTCTTTTGGGGTTGTAGTTCGCTGCAAAGTAAGGAAAATAAATTCTTACACGAGCTTTCTGATATCTATACATGGATAGATCTAATGCCCGGAGGAACTCCTAGTTTTCATATGACTGGAAGATTGGACATTTATTCTCAGGATGATGTAATAATTCCGTATGTATCAAGCATGAATATTGTCGTTACTCAAAACGGAAGAACATTATTTGAATTTACTCCCGTATATGAGTATTCAACCAAAAAGAAAGATGGAGTTACTGCACACCTGTTTAGTTTTCACACTCTTAAAAGACTTCTCGTTACAAAACTTGATATTGAAAAAGATATTTCAATTAAATGTATTTTTTTAATAGATGATGTGGAGTACAGTACAGTTAAAGATAGTGTAATTATTAATAAAGTATACTGATGGCTTCCGATTTTATTTTACTTTTTGTACTGCTTTTATTCAGCGGATTTTTCTCCGGCAGCGAAATGGCTTTTGTAATTGCCAACAGGATAAAAATTGAGATTAAATCCAGGAAAGAGAATATTGCTGCTAAAAGTGCAATGTTCTTTATAAATCACCCGGAGCGTTTCTTTTCAACAATTCTAATCGGTAACAATATAACAAATATTGCTTTTGCCTCAGTAAGTGCGGTTATCTTTTATCAATTATTCCAATTTACTGATTGGACGATCTTACTTGTTTCAACACTTATTCTTTTACTTTTGGGTGAACTGATTCCGAAATACATAGCAAGGGAAATGGCTGAAAGATTTATGCTCTTTTCTTCGCTGGCAATTCGTTTTATTAGTCTTTTACTTTTTCCTGTTGTTAAAATAATGGAATCCCTCTCTTCAAAATTATCCAGTAACAATGTTAGCAGAGAAAGTATTTCAAATTTATTTACAAGAGAAGATATCGAATATCTTGTTAATGAGAGTCAGCAAGCAGGGACAGTTAATAAAACCGATAGTAACATTATAAAAAAAGTGTTGGATTTGAGGGAACAGCGGGTGTATGAAGCTATGCGTCCCAGAACTGAAATTGTCGGAGTTGAACTTGATACCGAGTTAAACGACGTTGTTTCCGTTTTTATTGATTCCGGTTATTCAAAGCTTCCGGTATATGAAGAGAACCTGGATAACATTAAAGGATTTATACTTGCTTATGATCTATTCACTGCACCAAAGAATTTGAAAAGTATTTTGAGGGAAATTATTTTCGTTCCTGAAACAAAAAAGAGCATTGATATATTGAATGAACTGCTCGAAAAAAAACTTTCTATTGCCGTAGTTGTAGATGAATTCGGCGGTACTGCCGGTATTGTTACTATGGAGGATATTATAGAAGAATTATTCGGTGAGATTAAGGACGAGTACGATGTTGATGAAAATATCTGTAAAAAAATCGGTGAGAATACCTTCCTAATTAGCGGTAAAACAGAGATTGACCATTTGAATGAAACTTTCGATTTAAATTTTCCAACAGGCGACTACGAAACTGTTGCCGGCTTTATAACCGCAAAAACAGGCAGAATTCCGTTGACGAACGAAACAATCACTATTGATGATTACCAAATCCTTGTCGTTCGGGCTAACCAGGTGAAGATTGATCTAATAAAACTTGCACTGAACAAAGAAGAAAAATAACCGTAATCTTATATCTTATAACTTGGTTTTCCTTACATTTACAACCTTGATTTTAATTTTTTGAGGAAAAAGTGTTTAAACCGAAACTGTTTGTATTACTACCTAAGCTAACAAGGAAGCAGTTTACAAACGATATAATAGCCGGCATTTTAGTCGGTATAGTTGCATTACCGCTTGCAATCGCCTTTGGAATTGCCTCCGGTGTATCACCTGAGAAAGGGATAATTACGGCAATAATAGGCGGCTTTATTGTTTCATTACTGGGTGGAAGCCGTGTTCAGATTGGGGGACCTACAGGTGCTTTCATTATTATTGTTTACGGAATAGTTCAACAATACGGTGTCAACGGGTTGATGATTGCTACAATAATGGCGGGAATCATTCTTGTTATTATGGGTTTTGCTCAATTCGGCTCCGTTATTAAATTCATTCCTTTCCCGGTTGTGGTAGGATTCACAAGCGGTATTGCAGTTGTAATATTTTCAAGCCAGGTTAGTGATTTTTTCGGGTTGAATATCGAAAAGGTGCCGGCAGACTTTATTGAAAAATGGATTGTATATTTTCAAAATTTTTCAACTATCAATTATGAAACACTGGGGATGGGTTTGCTCGCGCTATTTATCATTTTATTCTGGCCCAAAATATCGAAGAAAATACCCGGTTCAATAATTGCAATATTAGTTACAACTACATTGGTTCAATTTTTCAATCTAAATGTTGATACAATAGAAACCAGGTTCGGGGCTATACCTTCAAGTTTCCCGGAACCATCAATTCCTTCAATTGACTTTGCTATGATAAAAGGTTTACTAATGCCGGCAACAACAATAGCTATTCTGGCTTCGATAGAAGCTCTCCTTTCCGCAGTGGTTGCCGATGGTATGATTGGAAGTAAACATAAATCAAATATGGAATTGATTGCTAATGGTGTCGCCAATATTTTATCACCGATTTTCGGCGGTATTCCTGTAACCGGAGCAATAGCAAGAACAGCAACAAATATTAAAAATGGTGGTCGAACACCGATTTCAGGCATTGTACACGCAGTTACATTATTGATGATAATGCTTCTTCTAGGACAATGGGCTAAGTTAATTCCGATGGCGACTTTAGCAGCTATACTTGTTGTTGTAGCTTTTAATATGAGTGAGTATCATATTTTTAAAAGGTTGTTAAAAAGTCCCAAAAGTGATGTCATCGTTCTGATAACTACTTTCGGTTTAACTGTAATCTTTGATTTAACGGTAGCAATTGAAATTGGGATGATTCTGGCGGTTATTCTGTTCATGCACCGTATGGCTAATGTTACAAATATTTCTGTTATTACAAGCGAGCTGAAAGACCAGGAAGAAATTGAAGATGCTAATTCGATACAAAATAAAAATGTCCCGAAGGGTGTTGAAGTTTACGAAATTACAGGTCCATTCTTTTTCGGTGCCGCAACTAAATTTAAAGAAATAATGCAGCGAGTTGAAAATCCGCCTAAAATAATGATACTCCGAATGAGAAATGTCCTCGCAATTGATGCAACCGGTTTGAATCTTTTAAGTGAGATTATTGCCGACAATAAAAAAGAAGGAGTAAAACTCGTTTTATCCGGTGTACATGCCCAACCGTTATTTGCATTAACACAATATAATTTAATAGATGAAATCGGCGAAGAGAATTTATTCGGGAATATTGACGATGCACTTGATAGAGCAAGAGAGCTTCTCGGTTTACCTAAAGTAGGTAGACCGGATGATTTCATACCGGTTGTTAAGCGAGAAATGGATAAAGGAGAATAATTTTCTATTAAGTAAAGACTCTTTTATTTACTTGTGAAATCTCTATCAATAATAAATATTGCATGGAAGTCCAATTTCCATTATCATCGTCATTGTTTTATCTTTGCATAAAAGAATTAATTTGTTATAAAAGAATATGAAAACACCTTTAGTCGTAATAGTAGGCAGACCAAACGTCGGCAAATCAACATTTTTTAACCGCCTCGTCGGAAAACGGGATGCAATTGTAGATAATACAAGTGGAGTTACACGGGATAGAAATTATGGAGAAGTTGAATGGAACGGGAAAGAATTTAGATTGATTGATACCGGGGGATTTGTACCGGATTCGCCCGACTTGTTCGAAACCGCAATCCGTGAGCAAGTAAAAATCGCAATTGAAGAATCGGACAAAATTATATTCCTCGTTGACGGAAGAGATGGGATAACACCGGTTGATAAAGAAATAACAAGAATGCTTCGTAATTCGGGGAAGAAATTCTTTTTATTGGTAAATAAAATTGATTCGGAAAATTACGAATCTTATACGGCTGAATTTCATCAACTCGGAATTGATGAACCTATCCCGGTTTCGGCAATTGCTGGAAGGGGAGTGGGAGATTTCCTTGATATTCTTACAGAAGACTTTCATCCTGCCGGTGAAGAGGATGAAGATACACGTTTGAAAATTGCTATTGTAGGTCGCCCTAATGTTGGCAAATCATCCTTGACGAATGCACTGCTCGGTTATGACAGAAGTATTGTAACCGATATTCCCGGTACAACAAGGGATAGCATCGACTCGATTTTAAAATACTACGGGCAAGAAATTGTACTGATTGATACGGCTGGACTAAGGAAAAAATCAAAAGTAGATGAAAGTATCGAATTCTTTTCTTCAATACGTTCGCTTAAAGCTATTGCCGAATCTGATATCTCGATAATTATGATTGATTCTGCGGTTGGTCTGGAGAAACAGGACCAAAGAATAATTGATGAAGCTATTTCACGACGTAAAGGAATAATTCTTGCAGTCAATAAGTGGGACCTTATTGAGAAAGATACAAATACTGCAAAAAGTTATGAGAATGCATTAAGAGAAAAAATCGGGAGTATTGATTATATACCTATAATGTTTATCTCTGCATTAACAAAGCAAAGAATATTCAAATTGATTGAGCTTTCATTGGAAATTGAGAAGGAAAGAAAGAAGAAAATATCAACGAATGAATTGAACGAAACACTTCTCCCTGAAATTGAAAAAACACCTCCACCGACTACCCCGACAGGAAGAGAAGTAAAAATAAAATTCATTAACCAGGTCGGCAGCAATTACCCGGTATTTTTATTTTTTACAAGTTATCCGCAGTATATTAATGATAATTATAAAAGATTTCTTGAGAAACTGATCAGAAGAAAATTCGGGTTTATGGGAGTTCCATTTACTTTGAGTTTCAAACAAAAATGAAATACGCTTCCAAAATAATTGTTGTTGGAGGTAATGCAGCGGGACCTGCTGCGGCAGCTAAAGCTAAACGAGCTAATCCTGAATCTGAAGTCATTATGTTTGAGCAATCCGGCTTCATCTCCACAGGTACATGTGAGTTACCTTATTTGCTTTCGGGAGTTATCGAAGATTATAAAAAAATAGTTTTTTACGATGAGCTTTCTTTTTTTAATGAGAAGGGTGTTAAGGTATACGTCAACCATCAAGTTGAAGATATTAGCAGAAAAGAAAAAACAATCTTTGTAAGAAACCTTACCGACAATAACATCTATAAATTTGAATATGATAAATTAATACTTGCAACCGGTTCATCCGCAGTTATCCCTTTTGATTTATCTGGCGGCTATACGAATGTATTCTCATTTAAAAGCATTTTAGATGTAATCAAAATTAAAGAGACCATGAAAAATTCGCGACTGAAAAAAGTCGGGA
>DAIRET010000084.1:0-11594 GCA_036795455.1 Ignavibacteriaceae bacterium | reverse complement strand
TCTCGGAGCTAACCTTTATGTTCACTTTGTAGATAATCTAAAAGACCCTCAAACCTTGTGGCTTATCTTTAGTTTGATTGGAGTATTCTCAATGGTAGGATTGCTGCTATATTCAAAATTCATTGCTCCGAAGAAGAGTAGTATATAGATTGAGTATTAAGTTTTCATTTAACAAAAACCCGCGGATTATTTCGTGGGTTTTTGTTTTTGTGCTAATAATTACAGACTGAAAGTAAAGTTATTGATCAATGTTTAAGCGGTTTTTAATAGTATGAAATTTTGTTTATTTTGCCTCATCAAATAACAGCATTTAAATGAAAAAGTATATAGTTATCCTGTTAATCATATTTGCCGGCAACGTGTTTGATACACATCCCTCGGATAAAGCGCGGGGAATATTCGGCGCCTTAGGTGTTGGTCCTAGGTTACCGATAGGTAGTTTTTCCGATAAGGTTATGCTCGGTTACGGTTTCAACATGGAGCTATCTTATACCGACAACGAATACCTTCCGATTTTTTTATTCGGAAGGATAGGATTTGAACAATACCCCGGTTCGCAGGATTTTTATCAAACCTCAGACTATTCTCATTTTTCATCAAATTTACTTCCCGTTACTGTTGGTGCCAGGTATTATTTCCCACCGATACTTGAAAACATTGTAATTGTTATTCCATTAGTTGAAGCCTCTGCATCACTTACCTTTTTCCAGGAACTTCACGAGTTTAAACCGCAAAGTTTAAAGAACAATTACCTGGAAGATGGTATTAAATCGGGCTTTAATTTGGGTGTCGGTGTTTCAATGTTTTTGTTGGAAGTGCTTGCTTCATACAACTATTTAAATGATAATCAATTTTTATCCGTTGATTTGAAAATCAGACTACCTCTTTACGTCAGTATTTGAAAGGAATAGAAAATGAATTTTCAAAATATTCTTCTCGAAGAAAAAGGAAGTGTTGCAATTGTTACTATCAACCGTCCGGATAAACTTAATGCACTCAATGCTGTTTTGATTTCGGAACTTGAAACAGTTTTCAGTTACCTCGGTGAAAAGGAAGATATACGCGCAGTTATACTTACAGGCAGCGGAGAAAAAGCATTTGTTGCCGGGGCGGATATTTCCGAAATTAATTCCCTTGATATGATAAGCGGAAAGGAATTTGCCGAGAAAGGGCAAGCCGTATTCAGTTTAATTGAGAACTTGAATAAACCTGTTATTGCTGCAGTAAATGGTTTTGCACTTGGCGGCGGCTGCGAACTTGCACTTGCATGTCATTTCAGAATCGCATCCGAAAACGCGAAGTTCGGCTTGCCTGAAGTGAACCTGGGGATTATTCCGGGCTATGGCGGCACACAAAGACTTCCGCGTGTTATCGGAACAGGTAAAGCGACCGAGTACATTTTAACAGGTTATTATATTGATGCAGATGAAGCGATGAAAACAGGTTTAGTCAACCATGTTTTCCCGCTTAATGATTTATTGCCGAAAGCATTGGAAATCGCGGTTAAAATTGCGGCTAAACCACACCACGCTGTAAGGCTTGCACTCAAAGCTATAAGCGCCAGCAACGATCTCGGTTTACATAAAGGATTGAGTTTTGAAGCCGGTTTATTTGCACTTGCCTGCGGAACCGATGATTTTAAAGAAGGTACTTCTGCATTTTTAGAAAAACGAAAACCGAATTTCAAACACAAGTAAGTGAAGACAGGGCAGAGTTTGAATAGTAAGTTATTATTAGTAGTTCTGTTTTGCCTTGCAATATTACTCCTTTTTTTTAACCTGGCAATTGATAAGTATTCTCAAAAAGAAGAAACCTTATTTGTAAATGAGCTGTCTGCCGCAACAATTGATTCTGTTTTCAATTCGATTTTAAGCGAATACTCGATCAGCCGGGAACAGATTAAAAAGATAAAACCGCCGTATAAAAAATGTGATTCTTTAGCTGCGGCTTATTCAATTTCAATTCCTAAAGACCTGCCGGTGCCGGTTTTACTCCACGAAGTTTTTAACAAGCTTAATAAAGAAAACACCCGGATCAATTCAATAGAGAAAGCAATTAATAATTATTCGGTCCTTGAAATATCAGCGGCAGGCAATCTAAAACTATATGCCGAATTCAAAACGGATAAAAACCTTTTGCGGGAAAACGGAAAATTAAGTTTTGCGTTAACAGGAGTGGAAAACTTGAACAAAGATGAATTACAAACCTTGATTGATTTCCCTGAGTTCTTAAGCTTAGTAATTCTACCATCTCAGAAAAACAAAGACCTTTCCGCCCAAATAAACACGAACAAAAAAGAAGCAATACTTCTAATTGATGATTCAATAGAAGATTCGGAGTTTAAGTTTGTCAAGGATTATTCACGGAGAAGACTAAAAATTTCTGTTCGGCTTACAATAGGGGCTTTCCAGCAAAGCAAGTTCATCTTGATAGATGATCAATCGCAAATTTATAATTCGCCGGCTTTTTCTTTCCTTGAAAAAGAGTTCGATGTGCGCGGTGGCTACAATCTAATTCCACTCTCTGTTTTTGAACGGTTAGATTCTGATACTGAAGAAAAGGTCGTAGAGCAATTTAGGATAGGGACAAAAAATCTTTCAAAAACAGATACCCGGCTTTTTTTATGCAACATGAAAAACTTTTATGCCTTACTAGAGGAATTAAGGAGGCTGCAAAAGTCGGGAGTTAAAATCATTCCATTATCGGTTGCCTTGAACGAATATAATAAGTAAGCACAGAGTTCTAACAACAATATGATATAACGCACTCTGAAAGAGTATCGCATTAAAGGAAAGCGAATTTTTACCGGAATATCTTGAAGTTGATTAAACCTTTACATATGTTTCCATTGTAAATATTTTTTTACTTAATTTTGTTGCGAGGGCAAAAATGAAAACGTCCAAATATTTATTGTTCATAAACATTCTTATTATATCATCGTTAATGTTCCTGTCGTGTCAAAAAGATGAAGAACCGACAAGTACAGGTAATGATCCAACTACATCAAAGGAGAAATCCGATCAGGCTTACGGCATGATCGAAAGCGAATTTTTTAAATGGGTGAACGGCAGTTTCAACAGTCCATCGGATTTTGATCAGCTCAATTTTATTAGTGCAGCTAATTTGTATAAAGAAGCATTGCAGCTTGACCCGTCAAATACCGATGCACAGTTCGGTGCTGCTATTACAGAAATTCTAACCGCATACGCGGACCCCGAAATAAATAATTTAATCAAACAATTTGATTCTCTCATGTCCGGTGATGGACCTTTTAACAAAGTATTAACTGCACCGGGAATTCCATCATCAACGGAACAGATGATAATACCATTAGCGCCAGCTGCAATTAATGTTTTTGCTATTCACAAATTGGCAATCACAGACCCACCTCTAATAAGTAAAATGCAACAGGTAATCCGTAACAACTTTTTACCAAAACTGGAATACGCATCTGCAAGAATGGAAGCAATTGAAGCTAATTCCGATTTCAAATTTACAATCAGCGGAAAAATGCAGGGCGATCCGCAAATGGAACCTGTATCAATATATCCCACCGAAATATATTTGATGGATGCGGGGGTGCGGGGTGTCCGCTTTATGATGGAAATGTTTTTGACACATAAATTTGAACTGCAGGATTATTCACAGGCAAGTCTTGTTGCCGCACTTCAACAAGACAACCAATCTTTCTTTGTGCTTGCTTCCGACGGTCAACAAAGAGCGACTAATTGTAAAAATCATTTACAAAATATGATTACAAAGTTCAGGGGTGCAATTACATCGCTTGAAACTATTTCCGGTAACAAACCCGATGCAATTATTAAATTGGGAAGTAACGGGGTTAAACAATCCGACCTTGATACCGTAAAGACTTATTTAAATAAATTTGAAACTGCTCTTTCGCAGGATTACTCTATTACAATTGAAGATGCGGATACCGATGGAAACACTTATACAATAAAAGTAAATATTGGTAACTTCTTTACTAATTTTGTTCAAAATCCAAAAGCCGCTTATTTCCCTGCATACACAGTTGAACCTGAAGGAGAGAAGGGAATTCATTTTGATTTCGTAGCAGAAACTTATAATGAATTTGTTTTCCCGGATCCTACAATGGGTGGCGTCTTTCCAGGTATGACAAACGAGACTATGAAAAGAATGATGCGCATTGACGAAGAATTCGGTTTCAAATTCAGCGGCTGGGCAAGTTTTACAGGCAATTACTATATGCCGATTTCAAATGCCACCGTTAAAATTCAAACAGCAACAAAAACTTATACAACGACTACTGAAGATGACGGTGATTTTGACTTGATTGTAAAGGATGCCACAAAAGTTCCTGAACCTATTACAGCTATCTATATTAATTACGGCGAAGGTGATGTTGAACTTACAACTATGTCCCCGGTTGGAGATTTATTTATTCAAGCAAAACACCGTATATGGTATCAAATAAACATAAATCCGAAACCGCATAGTTTAACTGCTAATGTAAATAACAGTCCGTTTAGTGTTGAATTGAATTGGCTTGCGAACAATGAAAATTTCGGCGGTGGATATTTTGTTGTAGAGAAAAAAACCGGAGCCGGTAACTTTGAGGATATAAGCGGTCCACAATGGTTTTATAATTATAATTACCAGGATTACAATATAAACTCCGGTGTTACATATCAATACAGGCTCAAGAGTAGTAACGAACAGTATTCATATTACAACGCGCTTGTGCCTAAAGAACCGTTTTATTCAAATACGGTAACAATCACTCCGTAATGAAAAAACTCTTTTTGTTTATTTTTATAATGGCTGGGCAAACATTGTCCCAGCCATTTTCTTTATATCCAGATGAAGATAATCCGGGGACATCGTTTTTTTTCTCGCTGATTAATTTATATGAAGAGAACTCGGAATCGAATTCTTTCTCATTAAACGGGAATTATTTACGCGGCAAATACGATTACGATTGGGGAAACAATAAACTGGGTATTTCATTTGGAAGGACGGATGTCCGGTTAAAAACCGATAACAAAAAATCAACAGTAAATTTTAATATTAACAAAAAAAATGAGTTCGTTACGTTAAGAGCATTACGAAAAGAAAAGATAGTAACACTTTCGGCAGAGGCAGATTTAACGAGGAATAGAAAAGAGTATTATTTCAACTACGGCTTTAATATTGAGTTTTATTTTGAATGTCTGAAAAAACTAAAAGCCGAGTTCGGTTTTTCATCTAACGATTTCCCGGTAAATCTTGAAGCCGGGTATTTAGGAGATGATTTAAACATTACGGGCAGTTTCAAGAACAAAACATTCTCCACCCGGTTGGGATTTCAGCCGTGGAAGGAGAATACAATTCAAATCGGTTACAAAAAAATCCTTCCTTTTGAAAAAGAAAACGGAAACGGTTTTTTTATGAAAGAATCACCGGATATTGAAATTTGGCACGGCTCATTAAACAGTAAATGGAATGAAGTAGTGTTGAATGCAAATTTCTTTTTTCTTTCGGGGGATTACTATTCCGATCTGTTCAACGATGAACAAACTTTCGGGTATATAAAGGTTCCCGAATTAAAACTAAACGGCGTTGTAATTGATGGAAGCAAGTCGTTCAATGAAAAAACTAAAACCGGTATTTCGCTATTCTATCTATTCGCAAAGGGGAATGGAGTGGGGAATGTGCAGTCATGGCCCTTTTTATCAATAGTTCAATCGGTAATTGTAAATAGATTAAATTATCGATTCAGTTTCAGCGGAAAAATAGCAGGTGCAGGTATTAATCATTTGATGAACTTGGGCGATTGCACGTTCAATCCTTCTTTATACTATTTCGATATTCAACCTAATTTTATACTTCAAACATGGCAGCCGGCATATCTCGCAATCGGTGTAAAGGAATTCACATCAAATGAATTAAAAATTTCGCGTGCCGGAGTTGCATTAATTACTCTTAGAGGAAGTTACAAAATAGGCGAGTTTTTTATTTTTGCCGATATAAACCAGTTTATCCCGGTTTATACATCGAAGAAGGAGCTTCCATACATTCCACCGTCTCCCGGTGAACCGGAAATAAAAGAAAAAATTACATCCGGTGGTGGCAGATGGTTTTCTGTAGGGATATCGAAACAATTCTGAAGCGAAAGAAATTAGTTGCAAATTCATGCCGAAATAACAATACAGGGCAACAATCTGCCGGGAGAATCCGGGTTTGTAAGCCCGGGGAACCGAAAAAAGGGACAATCACATTCCATTTCCCTTGATTTTCAAAGCCCGGTTAAGTAACATAACATCTTAAATTTTAATAATTTATAGAATAATAACAATCATGGAGACACGGGTATGAATAAACCATTATCGTTTATACTCTTTGCTTTTATTTCTTTATTAATAACTTCTTGTTCAACAAAACAATCCGAAATCGTGCTTGCCGAATTCAGCGGTGAGAAAATAACGATGGGCGAATTTGAAAAAGCATATATAAAGAATACAGGCGGCAAAGAAAAAGCTGTTGATGATAGCATTGCTCAGTACAAAAACTTTCTTGACCTGTATGTTAATTTCAAAATGAAATTAAGAAATGCTTCTATTCGCGGGTTCGATACAAATGAAGAACTTCAAAACGAGCTGGCTGACTATAAGAAAAAAGTAGGCTCAACGTATATAATCGAAAAAGAACTTATCGAACCGGGAATCAAAAAGCTGTATGAACAGCGGAAATACGAATTACGAGTAAGCCACTTGATGGTAAGACCCGATTCAACCGGTGATGAGGGAGCATTAGCTAAGGCTACCGAACTTTTAAATAGAATTAAGAACGGTGAAAGCTATGAAGAACTAACACAACAGTATTCCGAAGATCAATTTTCAAAAGCCAAAGGCGGAGATATTTATTATATAACCGCAGGATTGATTGTCCCGGAATTTGAAAATGCCGCTTACGAAACAGAAGTCGGGAGTGTTTACCCGGAGCCTGTAAAAACACGTTTCGGTTATCACCTGATTAAAGTTACAGATAAGAAAGAAAGAATCCCTGCCATTAAAGCGTCCCATATTATGGTGGACTTCTTTAATGATAACGGAGAAGTTGATACAGCCGCAGCATACGCTAAAATGGATACTATAAAGATGAAACTTGCCGAAGGCGTTTCCTTTGCAGACCTCGCAAAACAGTATTCTAAAGACGGCGGGACAAAAGATAACGGTGGAGATTTGAATTTCTTCCAACGGAGACAAATGGTACTTGAGTTTGATGAAGCCGCTTTTAACTTAAACGTCGGAGAAATCTCCGATGTTGTTAAAACAAATTACGGACTTCACTTAATTAAAGTTACTGCAAGAAAACCGTATCCCTCTTTTGAAGAAGATAAGGAAGAGCTTAAGAAAATATATAAGCAAACAAGGTACAACGATGATCACGACCAACTTGTATCAAAACTTAAAACAAAACATGGATTCTTTATCTCTGAAGAAACAGTTAATGCAATTGATGCTGCAAACGACACGGTAAAATCGGGCAAAGAATATTTTGAAAGCGGTATCCAGAGTAAATTCGGCAAATCAGTAGTGTTCGGATTTGCTGCCGAAAAGACAACGCTTGATGAATTAATGAATAAATCGGATGCTCACTTTGACCTTGTAAACAGAGTTATCAATAAAAGTTTCTTGAATGATGCAATCAAAAAAATCTCTTCCGAAATCGTTATTGATCTCGAATCAATGGAACTTGAAAAGAACTATCCTGAATTTGCAGAGTTAATGGGAGATTACAAAAATGGTATTTACATATTCAAACTCCAGGACGAAGAGGTGTGGAGTAAAATTGAAATTGATACCGTTAGACTGCACGAGTTCTACGAAAAGAATAAAGAAAACTACAGATGGAACGACAGAGTTCAATTTGCAGAAATATTCAGCAGGAATGATTCTCTTATAAATCATTACTACGATTTATTAAAAGCTGGCGAGGAATTCGACACACTTGCTTCACTTTATACCGAGAGACCGGGCTTTAAGGAAAAAGCCGGGAAATTCGATTTGATGGATGCGCAATCATCCGAGCTTGCAGTAGAAGCGAATAAGTTAAAGAAAGCCGGTGACTATTCGGCTCCTTTCAAGGTTACGGGAGGGATCTCAATTGTTAAATTGATGAATAAAGAAGGCGCCCGTATTAAAACATTTGAAGAAGCAAAAGCCGAAGTCAGCGGTGCATTCCAGGAAGAGGAAAGCAAAAGGCTTGAGAGTGAATACTTGATTTCTTTAAAGAATACATACAAACCGGCATTCAACTATAAAGACCTTGACAAAGCATTTACCGGGGAAGAAGAATAATTTCTCTTTAATGAAACCGGGTCAAATTATAGTATTATTAATCTTTGCCGCACTCTTTTACGGGTGCGGTAAAGATAAAACAAGAAGAGATTATTCGGCAAAGGTAAATGATTCCTTCCTTCTTATTGAAGATGTTGAAAAAAGAGCCGCAGATAGCCCGGCTGCACGCTCCGAGTATATTAGGAACTGGGTTGAAACCGAAGTGTTGTATCTTGAAGGGGTTGACAACGATATTTTAGATGATGAGAATTATCACTACTTAATTGAAAAATCAAAACGTGAACTTGTAAAATCGATTTGGCTGCAAAGGTTTTTTGAGAAACAAAATGTTTCTTTTTCTCAAAAGGAGTTAGAAAATTATTTTGTAAACAATCCCGGTATGTTCAAATCAATTGACAACGCTTATCATTTGAATTTGATTTCATTCTACGATGAAAGCAGTGCAGCCCGCTTTAGAACAACATTAATGGAGAGTAACTGGGATAAAGCGTATAAATCATTTGCAACGGATTCATTGATATTAAACGTAATAAACGGGCAGTTGGTTTATAAAACTGCCATATACGAGGGGAATTTATTACGCATTATCGAATCAATGACCGAGAATGAAATTAGCCTTGTAATTCCGGTGGCAGATTCCAAATTTTACGTTGTACAATTAATAAAAAGAATAAATAAGGGAGAAATTCCACCTTTCAATGCAGTTCAAAAAGAAGTTGAAAGATTATTTGTTGAAGAGAAAAAAAGAACTCTTCTAAGAGAATATATGAAAGAACTTTATGCTAAATATGAAATTGAGATTAGGAAATAGAATGAATATGAAGTCATTAGTAGCTGGATTAATAATTTGCTTTTCCGGGTTTGCTTTTCCACAGCAAGTACTCGACAAAATAATCGCCGTTATCGATAACGAGTATATCCTGCAAAGCGAACTTGATTTTCAAACGCAGCTTCTTGCGAACCAGAAAAAACTAAACCCGGATGATCCGGAACTGAAAAAGCAGGTATTGAATGCACTCGTTGAAGAAAAATTAGTTTATGCCCAGGCACATATTGATTCGATTATTGTTACGGATGACGAAGTTACAAGACAGATTGAATACCAGTTGAATATGTTTATTCAACAGTACGGCTCTAAAGAAAAAGTAGAGCAGGCATACGGAATGACAATGGAGCGAATCAGAAGAGAACTTAGGGATGATGTTCAAAAGAATTTAATGATTCAAAGATTGCGTGAGAAAAAATTCGGAGGCGTGGAAGCATCTCACAGGGAAGTTGAAGAATTCTTTTACAAATATAAAGACAGCCTTGGAGTTATTCCTGAAAAAGTAAAAATCTCCCATATCTTTATGAATCCAAGAACGTCCGACCGTTTGAAGAATAAGTATAAAACTCTTGCAGAATCACTTTTGGATTCAATTAAGAACGGTGTTGATTTTGCGGCTTTAGCAAAAAAGTATTCGGATGACCCTGGTAGTGCTGCACAGGGAGGTGAATTGGGCTTTGTTAAAAAAGGCGTTTTTTATCCTGAGTTTGAGTCAGCCGCTTTTTCTTTGAAAGAAGGAGAACTTTCCGGGGTAGTTGAATCACCTGTGGGTTATCATATTATTCAATTAATCGAAAGAAGAGGAGAATCAATAAACTCTAGGCACATTCTGATTAAAATTAAAAGCGATGACGAAGCCGATTTGAATATTATAGAATTCCTAACTGATATCAGAGACAGCATTATCAAGAAAGAACATACCTTTGCAAGTATGGCAAAAAAATACAGCGACGATAAAGAATCCGCTCCATTTGGCGGCGAACTCGGTTCTTTCTATTTCGGACAGCTGGATAAAAATTTATTGGAAATAGTCTCTAAAATGAAAGAAGGCGAAATAAGTTTTCCGAAAAGAGTGAATTATTCTGCGGACAGTTACGGATACCATATTGTATTTTTACAGCAGAAAATTCCACAGCATCAGCCAGACCTTGAAATAGATTATGTTGAACTTAAAAGGTTTGCCGATGAGTATAAAAAACAAAATCTTTATACTAAATGGATAGAGGAAATCAAATCGAAAATTTACTGGGAAGTTAAACTTTAATAGGAAAAAATTTGAGAAACGATTTATCACAGTATGACGATGTTCAACTGGTTGAAAAACTAAGTGAATCAGTTAAACAAATAAAAAAAGAAATCGCCAAGGTTATCGTTGGGCAGGATATAATTGTTAAACAATTATTAGTATCGCTTCTTTCCCGCGGGCATTGTCTATTGGTTGGTGTTCCCGGACTCGCTAAAACGCTTCTTATTAAAACTTTAGCCGGTGTAATAGATTTGAAGTTCAGCAGGATTCAGTTTACGCCCGACTTGATGCCTTCCGATATAACCGGTACTGAAATTATTGACGAGGACCAGATTACTAAGAAAAGAAATTTCAGGTTTATTCACGGACCTGTTTTTGCGAATGTAATTCTTGCTGACGAGATTAACAGAACACCTCCGAAAACTCAATCCGCATTGCTTGAAGCTATGCAGGAACACAAAGTTACGGTTGCCGGTAAATCGTATACTCTTGAAGAACCATTCTTTGTGCTTGCAACTCAAAACCCGATTGAACAGGAAGGTACATACCCGCTGCCTGAAGCACAGTTGGATAGATTTATGTTCAATCTTTGGCTGGATTATCCCTCATTTAATGAAGAATTGGAAATTGTTAAATCAACAACAAGTATGTATCTGCCGGAGTTAAAGAATATAATTGATACAAATGAACTTATTGTATATCAGGATTTAATCCGTAAAGTTCCGGTTGCGGATAATGTAATAGAATTTGCAGTTCGAACGGTTAATAATACACGTCCCGCAAATGAATCTTCTCCTAAGTTTGTTAAAGAATTGGTGAGATGGGGCGCCGGCCCGAGAGCCTCTCAATATCTTATTCTTGCGGCAAAAACAAAAGCTGTGCTTGAAGGAAGGTTTACTCCGAATATAGATGATGTTAAAGCTGCTTTAATACCTGTTCTGAGACATAGAATAATAAATAATTTTAATGCTGAAGCCGAAGGTATTACCACGGTTGAGATAATTAACAGGTTGATTAACGGAAATTAGGCTCGTCCATCAACATTTTACCAGCTATAAGGTGAAAACCGTCTTAGCTGATAATCCGTTAGCATTTGTTGCCAACTTTATTCTGCTCTCTTTGTTTCTCAATTTTGTTTTTTCCCAAATAAAGCGATTCTAAAAACAGTATCGTTTTTTTTCACTCCTGCCCAAAATTATCT
>DAIRET010000289.1:0-2300 GCA_036795455.1 Ignavibacteriaceae bacterium | reverse complement strand
CAGACAGATGGAATCTACACAAAGTTTCACGATACCGGAAGAGACAATAATTAATGCAAAATGTTTTTTAGTTCTTGCAAGAAATTCCGAAAAAGGGGCTTTTGAAACGTTCTGGAGTACAACATTGGGGAGTAATGTTGTTTTTATTAATTCTGGAAACAGGCTTCCACAGATTAACGGAGCCGAACAATATAGACTTGAAGACCATACAGCATTTGTAATTGACCCCGATGATGGAGGTAGTTATTCGATAAATCCAATAACCGAGGGGAAAAGAGTATATCGTATAAACATGGGGAATACTGAAAGCGATTGGAAAGTAGTAAACTGGAATACTGCAACTCCCGGTGCACTTGATGGCGATCAAGCTCTCCCGGTCGAACTACAAAATTTTCAAGGCTCAGTAATTGGAAATGATGTTAATCTACGTTGGAAAACAGTTACGGAAATCAATAACTATGGGTTTGAAGTTGAAAGAAGTGAGAAGCGAGACGAAAGAAGCGAGAAGTGGGAAAAGATTGGTTTTGTTGCTGGAAATGGAAACAGCAACTCTGTAAAAGAGTATTCATTCACAGATGATATTTCAAAGCATCTTTCTCTTTATCATCCGAAGGATCCTTTGGATAATCTTAATCTTACTCTAAGCTACCGTTTGAAGCAAATCGATAACGACGGCAGTTATACCTACAGTAATGAAATAACTGTAGAGACCATGAAGGCAACCTCTCTGCCCATAGAGTTTACATTATATAATAATTACCCGAATCCATTTAACCCTTCAACAACAATAAAGTTCGGAATACCAAAGGAGTCAAAAGTAATACTTGAAGTATTTAATGTACTGGGGGAGCGGGTCGTTACGCTCGTTAATAAAGAAATGACGGAAGGGTATCATGAAGTGAAGTTCAACGGAGCAAGTTTACCGGGGGGTGTTTACATTTACAAATTAGCAGCAGACGGATTTTCTGCAACAAAAAAATTAGTATTGATGAAGTAGAATAAGCTGCTAATTGAAATAATATAGTCTTTTGCTTGTGGGAATCTCTTCCCGGTTGAAATTAACTACGGCATACAGTAAACAATACACACCCTCTCCAATAAACATTTAGATATTACAATGCAGATATTGTTTTTTATTTGGATTTTCTGCAAGTTTGCAATAAAAAATGTTAGTTGCAATCGTTATTAACAGTTTTCACCATCATTTCCGTGAAATAAAACACGGAATTATTTCCTTTGAACAAACATGAGAACAGAACTTGACATCAGTGCAAATATGCTAACCTGGGCAATTACCCGTGCCGGCTATGAATTGCATGAATTTATTGTAAAATTTCCTAATGTTCAATGGTGGATTAAAGGTGAAAAAAAGCCGACAGTAAAGCAACTTGAGGCTTTTTCGAGGAAAGTTTACTTACCTTTCGGATATTTGTTTTTACCTCATCCACCCGAAGAAAAACTTCCCATCCCCTTTTTTAGAACTAACGATCAACAAACAACGAGTGTTAGTATTAATGTATATGACACCGTTTTACTTTTACAGCAAAGACAGGATTGGCTAAAAGAATATCTCAAAGAGAATGATTTTAAACCTATCCCGTTTGTTGGGAAGTTCGAAAACAATGAAAATGTAGCAGCTATTGTTCACGACATAAGACAAACACTTGGTTTTAGAGAAAATTGGGCAAGTCATTTTGATACATGGGAAGAATCCCTTAATGTCTTAACACGTAAGATTGAAGAAACGGGGATTATAGCTTTGTTTAATGGAATTGTTGAAAACAACACACACCGCCCTATAAAAGTTGAGGAATGTAGAGGGTTTGTTTTGGTTGATGAATACGCCCCATTCATGTTCATTAACAATAACGACAGTAAAGCGGCGCAAATGTTTACGGTTGTTCATGAATTAGCCCATATCTGGACCGGTCATAGTGCCGGATTTGATTTTAGAAAATTAAAACCTGCCGACAATCCGGTGGAAGTTCTTTGTGATAAAGTTGCAGCAGAATTTTTAGTCCCTCAATCTACATTTAATGAGGTTTGGCAAAAAAATCCGAATATTAAAGTTTGTTCCAGGTACTTTAAGGTTAGTGAAATTGTAATTGCCAGGAGAGCATTGGACACGGGAAAAATCAAACTTCAACAGTTTTACGACTTCTACGATGAATACATAAATCGTGAATTCGAGAAGAAAGAAAACCAAAAAGGCGGAGGGGACTTTTATGCTACAACAAAGAAGAGGTTAAGTATGACCTTTGCCGCCCATGTAAACAATGCAGTCAAAACAGGGAAACTTT
>DAIRET010000288.1:0-2308 GCA_036795455.1 Ignavibacteriaceae bacterium | reverse complement strand
TCAGTTGGTTTTGAGTAATAGTAATAATATTTATAGTAAGAACCATACCCGCTTCTATACGTGAAGTTATTCAATACACAGCCGAGGAATGAACCCCGTTCATGTGTTAGTAATTCAACTGCTTTTTTCATTAAATCTACTTCTGTAATATTAGCGGAGGTTACAAGCACCGTACCGTCTGTTAAACCGGATAATATTTCCGAATCAGTAACCGCAACAACAGGGGGTGAATCAAGAATAATTATATCGAATTCATTTCTCAGTTTTTGTAAGAACTGCTCCATTTGTGAAGAACCGAGTATCTCCGAAGGATTCGGAGGAATTGTTCCACCGGTAATGAAAAACAAATTCTGTACTTCTGATGTTCTTAGTATTTCATCGTACGAAGCCTGCCCGAAGAAATGATCGACAAAACCCGGGTAACGTTTTGTCCCGAGTATGTTGTGCAAACGCGGTTTTCTTAAATCGCAATCGATAATTAAAGTTCTTTTACCTGCATTTGCAAAACTCCCTGCAAGATTAGTTGATACTGTTGTCTTCCCTTCCTGCGGCGTAGCTGATGTGATTAGTATAGTTTTTAACTGTTCAACATCAATCTTTGAAAATTGAATGCGTGTTCTTAACGCTCTGAATGCTTCACTCGGTATTGAATTTGGCTTTTTATGAACAATAAACTCGAAATCTTTATCAAGTGCAGCCCCTTCAATTTGGGGTATCCATGCAAGTACATTTATATTCTTATTCTGTATATCTTCCGGTGTTTTAACCGTGTTGTCGAAGTAATTCCTTATAAAAGCAAAACCCGCTCCCATACCAAGTCCGAGAACCAATCCTACAAGTACAATCAACAATCTGTTCGGTTTTGAAGGACTAACCGGAATTCGTGCAACATCAATTATTAAAACATTACCCGGAGTTGACTGCTCATTTATTAACGCTTCCTGGTATTTTTCTTCTACGAGAAGATAAAGTTTTTCGAAAGCCGATTGCTCCCTTTGCAGTCTTGCAAGGTCAATCGTTCTGTTGGGAAGCTGGTTAAATTTCTTTTCGAAACCGGCAACAATTTTATTTAACTCCGAATATGAAGCAGAAAGAGCTTGATATTTAACTTCTTCTTCAAAGACTTTTTGTGTTAATAGTTTTATTTCTTCAGGTGTGGAAGCAAACAAACCGGCTTTTGTTTTGTTAATCTCAGCTTCAAGTTTTTTCTTAAGCTCATTAATTTTACTGTCAAATTCTTTTACTAGATCATCCTTCTTCTTTGCCTCCGGGTTGTTTGTAACTGCACTTTCCCTTTGTACCTGGAGTCTTGCAATTTGTTCTTGAAGGCTTTTTATATAAGACTGTTTTGCCAGGTTTTCGAGATATGCATCAATTGTCGGGTCTTGTTTTTTTAATTCTTTTTTTAACTCTGATAAGTTGTTTTCCGAAATTGTCAACTCTATTTTGACTGCTTTCTGTTTTGATTCAAAGTCTGTTAGCTGCTGTATTAAAGCCTGTGCCTGGTTTGGTAAAGCTACAATTCCGCCTCTTTCCTGGTACTCCTTTAATCTGTCTTCCGATTCCCGGAGATCGTCCATTTTTTCAACGCGCTGCTCGTCAAGGAATTGTTTTACTGTAATCAACTGCTGCCTATTGTAATTTAAGTTCAGATACTTATAAGCATTCGCATAACAATTTGCAATTAATGCCGCTTCAAAAGGCGATGGAGATTCTACAGAAATTTCAACAATATCCAATCCCCTCTTTTGGTCTATTTTTACAGATTCAAGCATTTTTGATATTGCAAAAACCGACTTAAGCTGAGTCTGAGCATTATTATTAAAATTCGACTCCCTATCCAGTATTAAGAAAAAACTATCTTCCTGTTTAATCGTATTAAAAGAATCGACTAATGCCTCGGCAACTTTTTCCCTAAGCGTATAACTTTTTAATATTTCGATTTCATTCGCTATAAAACGGTCGCTGCCGAAATCCTGGAATTCAGGAAGCAGCGGCGCTTCCAATATATTGCCTGTCGGTTTATATAGTTTTATTACCGTAGTGGATTTATATATATCGCGTGCATTTAAAGCGTAAATTATAGCAACTGCTAAACCGGCAAGACTTATAAAAATAAAGGGGATAAGATTAACTCTAATTAGATTAATATAATCCTTTAAATTCGTACCTTCTTCTGCTCTTAAATAATCTGGACTATTATTGTTATTCAAATTTTATCTCCTTTAATTTTTGAAAACATTTAACAACAAAATGGTAAGGGAAATCAATGCGGAGAATACCGAAAGATACATACTTAAATTCTCCC
>DAIRET010000287.1:0-2319 GCA_036795455.1 Ignavibacteriaceae bacterium | reverse complement strand
AGAATCCGAATGGCCATCTATGATGATGCCTTTCTTTGCGTTAATGATGGTTGAATCCCGTCTGCTTCGAATGTATGATGAACTTAAATCTGATGTCGGTGAAACTGCTCTAAATACCATGAAAAAAGATGACAAATACAGTCTCATAATCGATCGTGGTCAAGGATATAACATCTACATTTTTGAACATAATAAATCCCTAACGGATATCTGCCAAAACGATAAATCATTTGAAATAGATTTTAGTGCCTACCTTAAAGGCTTCGATGGCGAAACTAAAGACCTTCTTGGTGTTGATTATAACGGCGGAGAAAAGTTTTTAGATATTAAAGGTGTTATCGATACTCTGAAAATTAAAAAAGTTTTACTCGGCTATACTAAACTATGGTCAGAAGTTGACTTAAAACCTTTCAACAATTCGGAAATAACAACTCTTGAAGAACACATAAAACGCAAATGGGCTGATATTTCTGCCGAAACCGCCGGAGAACAATATACCCCGGATGATATTATTGCGCTTATTTCAGAAATCATTGCTTCGAAAATAGAAGAATCCGATAAACTGTTAAAAATCTATGACTGCACTTGCGGCGGCGGTAATATGCTTTTTGGAGTTGAAGACCGGGTAAAAGAAAAATTACCTAATAGATTTACAGCTACTTATGGACAAGACTGGAACGATGCTCTATACGCTCTTGCTAAAATTGAAAGCCGCTTCCGTCAAGATTCCAAAATTGAACACGGCAACACATTGGTTGACGATAAATTTTACAATGATGAATTTGATGTGGTTGTTGCTAACCCGCCTTACGGTGTAAACTGGAAAGGTTATCAAAAAGAGATACAAAACGATAAAACCGGTCGTTTCAAATATTTGCCTTCTGTTTCCGATGGGCAGCTTCTTTTTATGCAGCATCTTATTTCCAAACTTCACAGTACGGGCATGGGTGTTGTCGTTCATAACGGATCAACTCTTTTTAGCGGCGATGCCGGTTCTTCCGAAAGCAATATCCGCAAATGGATGCTCGATACCGATATTGTAGAAGCAATTATTCAACTGCCTACCGATGAGTTCTTTAACACCGGTATTTATACATATTTGTGGGTAATTAATAAAAACAAAGCTCCAAAACGTAAAAATAAAATAATGCTCATCAACGCCAGCGAAAAATTCAAACAGCTTAAAAAGAGTAAAGGTTCTAAGCGAAAAGAAGTTGATGAAGCCAACCGTCTTGAAATTGTTGATACTCTTACAAAGTTTAAAGATACCGACTACGCCAAAGTTTTTGATAAAGAATATTTCTATTTCAACAAACAAGCTATTATGCTTACAAACATTGATGAAAATGGTCTTTCTTATAAAAACCAATTAAAAAAAGGAAAGACAAGCACCAAGCTTGAACCGGTAAAACTAACCAATGGTCAAAGGGAAATTACGGAATTTACAATTACAGATTTTGATGCAGCTAAATTTGCATCTTTATACGATTATTATGATAAAGATATAAATCCTTTTATATCAAGTTTAGATTACAAAGAACAACCGCTTGTGGTTACAACAGATAGTGCTGAATACTATTTCGACAATAACAAAGAGACAATTATTGAAAGAAAGATCGATACGGTCGCTGAGCTTGTCGAAGCGGGCAACGGTAAAATAGTATGCAAAGCTTCTTTCAAAAAGAAAACCAAAACACAGCCGGAAAAGATTGAAATTACAGTAGAACTTACTCCCGATTACCAAAAAGATTATGAAATCATTCCTTACAACCGCGATAAGAAAGCCAACGAGAAAGCAATTGAATCTTTTATGGCGAGGTACATAACCAAACCTTTTGAATACCTTGAAAACATTGTCGGTGTAGAAATTAACTTTAACAAAGTCTTTTACAAACCGGAAAAACTCCGCCCGGTTGAAGTTATTATAAAAGATATCTCCGATTTAGACCAACAGCTTAAAGACCTTGAAGCGGAGTTTGGTTTATGAAACTCACTATTTTAAAAAAATATTCCTCTTATAAAGACAGTGAGTTTGAATGGTTAGATATACGTCCTAGTAGTTGGGCTATTACTCGCTTAAAAGATTTAGGCTGGTTACAGAATGGTATTAGCAAAAGTGCTGAATATTTTGGTTTTGGTTCTCCATTTGTTAGTTATGGTAATGTTTATAATGATACAATTAATATCTCCAAGATTAATACTTTTGCTAACTCTTCTGAACTTGATCAAAAAGCCTACTCTGTTATCAAGAATGATGTTTTTTTTACTCGTACTTCTGAAACTGTAGACGAAATTGGCTTTGCGGCAACATGTACAACA
>DAIRET010000083.1:0-11804 GCA_036795455.1 Ignavibacteriaceae bacterium | reverse complement strand
TAATTGAAGGAAAAAGAAGGGCCGTATCTCTATACAGAGCAGGTAGCCACGATATAATTGGTAATGATATTAGATTAAACCAAAATGTTTCTGCTACCGTAACAAGCGAAGCTATCTATGCAGTTGATGTAGACACTAATTCTGTTGTAAATATTTATAACAACAAAGTATCTAAAGTTTCTGGAATCACTAATGCTGCTAATGTTGGTATTGCGGGAATAAACATTGAAACTTTTGGTACATATAATGTATTTAATAACTTCATATACGGGTTTGAGCTAACTGCCGCTAATCCGGTTTCATATGTCTATGGAATCAAAAACTCATCGGCTAATGCAACTTTAAATAGTTATTTCAATACTGTTTACATGACGGATATGCTCGCTGGTGGAACAATCAATTATTATGGCGTTTTAATATCAAATGGAACAAATGAATTAAAGAACAATATTATTTATTCGGATGTTACCGATTTTGCTTCTTATTGTATTTATCGTTCCGGTTCTACAGGTACCTTGGTTGCTAATAACAATGATTATTATTTTGTTGATGCTACAAACGGAAATGTTGGCTATTGGGATGCTTCAGCTACCCAAACTTTAGCAGCATGGCAAACTGCCTCTTCACAAGATGCTAATTCCAAATCCAAAGCCGTAAACTTTGCTTCAGCAACTGATTTGCATTTAGCAGGCGCTTCAATCGGGGACGTTGATTTGTTTGGAGTACCTATTGCCGGTATAACAACTGATATTGACGGCGACATTAGAAGTACAACCGAACCATATATGGGTGCTGATGAAGCAATCGTTCCCGGATTACAGGGAACATACTATGTCGGTGCTCCCGGTACAGGTCCCGGCGGAATTGACCCGCATTATTCGACTTTAAAAGCTGCATGTACAGCTCTTAATACCGAAACAATACTTGGCGATGTTCAAATGATCATTACAAGTAATCTTGTTGAACCGGCAAACGTCGGTCTTGGTGTTGACCCTTCACCATATACTATTACATTCAAACCGATGGCTGGAACTGTTGACACAATTCTCTTTACACAGGTTGCAGACAATCCAGGTGCTTCAGGCGCATGGGTAATCGGAGCCCCGGATCTTACAGTTACGTCAGCAAGTAATTATGGATTAGTAACTACAAATAACATTGTTATTGACGGTTCTAATACCATTGATGGTAGTACGCGAGACCTGGTTGTTATGACTAACACTGGAATAGCCAGTGCTACATATCCAATTAGGATAATTGGTGACGTTAACAATACTGTTGTTAAAAATACCAAATTTACAACACTGCAGTCTGTTTCATACGGTTTCTTAGTAACTGTACGTTTTAGTACAAATAATTATGTACCTGACGATATTACAGTTGACAACTGCGAAATTGTTAATACAGTAAGCGGTACCGGTCAAGGTTTGGCTATTTCAAATAGCGGTACTCCTACCCAATTCCCAACAGGGATAGTATTTAAGAATAATCATATTACAGCTAAAACAAGAGGAATTTTCTTGAATTATGCAGGTAATACGGATGTTCATGATAACACTATTTATGTTAATCAAGTCTTAACTGGTTATATGAGTTACGGTATTTGGGGTTATGTAATTGGAGATGCATCTAATGTGCAGAATATTTATAACAACAAAATTATGATGCTTGCATCTGCAAATGCAAATTCTGGCTCATACGGTATAATCGGTATTGAAGCTGCTTCTAAAGGTACTTACAATATATACAACAATATGATTACCGGTTTCCTAGCTACGGCTACCGGGGAGAATCCCAGTATGTATATGATTGGTGTTAGAAATGTAACAGCGGCTGTTACTGCTAATATCTATTTCAATTCGATTTATTTACCGGAACAGACAATTAATCCCGGAACCGGAACTATTAATTATGCCGGTATTTGGATTTCAAACGGAACAAACGATGTAAAAAATAATATAGTTTATGCGGCAGAAGCAGACTTCCCGTCATACTGTATTTATAGAGCCGGTGCTAATGGTACGTTAGTTTCCGACCATAACGATTTCTATGCTGCAAATGCAACTAATGGTAATGTTGGATACTGGGATAATGCTCCTGCTCAAACTTTAGCCGCTTGGCAGACTGCTTCGGGACAGGATGCAAACAGCATCAGTGCTGATCCATTATTCGTAGCAGTTGACGATTTGCACTTACAGAATACTACTTCTCCGGTTGTAGGTAAAGGAATTCAAATACCCGGTTTTGCCAAAGATATTGACGGTAATGATCGCGATTCAATTCCTGAAATAGGTGCGCATGAATTCCCGGGAGTTATTCCTGTTGAATTAGTTTCGTTTGTTGCGGCTTCAAACGGTAACTCGGTTGTACTTAGCTGGGAAACAGCTACCGAAACAAACAACTCTCATTTCGAAATCGAAAAGAGAAGCGAGAACAATGCTTATACAACAATAGGTAAAGTAACAGGTGCAGGAACTACGGTTCAACCGGTAAAATATTCATTTACGGATAATAATCCGGGTGCTGCAAAAGTCTATTACAGGCTAAAGCAAGTTGATTTCGACGGTTCATTCAGCTATTCAAAAGAAATTGAAGCTGATGTTGAAGTTCCGACTGTATTCGAATTAAGCCAGAACTATCCGAACCCGTTTAATCCTTCTACAACTATCAGGTATGCTATTCCTGAAGATGCAAGGGTTACTCTTGAAGTATACTCGATCCTCGGTGAATTAGTTGCAACATTAGTAAATGATGTACAACCCGCAGGAAAATACAATGTTGTATTTAACGCTGCTAAATTTGCAAGTGGAACTTACGTATATCGTTTGACTGCAAATCAGACTGTTATAACAAAGAAGATGTTATTGATTAAGTAAAATTTGTAACATTGACATATTATTAAAGCCCCTTAATTGGGGCTTTTTTATTTGTCCGGTAGGATTGAAATTTTATATCGAAAAGCATGTTTTGAAGTAATTAGTCATCATACTTCTCGCGTCTTGCCTCAAGTCTCGCATTTATATGATTTCTATTCCGTCCGCTAAAGCAGACGGGAATTCAGAAAGAGTGATAAAAAAAATTGCCGTCGGTTTCATCCGACGGACTATAAAGCACATAACAAAATAAATGGGCTTTTCCGAAGGAGTCAGCGAAGGTGTCTTGACCATTGGACAGCCACATTAATCATACAGCAAGAGGGGATGAAAAAATAATAAGGATAATCAGTCATGGTTAAAACCAGCATTGATGAGGAGGGGCTGCAAGTCCCGGCAATAAATTGCCGGGTTAAAGGATAGAGATAAAGACAGAACAAAACTGCCTTAGTATCTATTCCTATTAAGAGGCTGTCTAAAAAGTTTTTCTTCTCATTAACCAACAGTTTCAACTGTTGGTTTTTAAGCTAAAAACTTAACATTTATAAACGGTTTCAACCGTTTTAGAATCTAAAACCGTTCTCAAAGGGACAGGTAAACGTTGGGTTGTTCATCCTTAACTCTTTAACCCCCCGCAATAAATTGCCCCGCTTCTAAGGTTTTACAGCATCTCATTATTATACTTCTTACTTCAAACTCAAATTATGCTCAGATGGTCGGTTTATACTCCTCGCGTCTCGCCTCTAGCCTCTTGCTCTTATATGATTTGATCATAATGAATCAAAACTAATCAGCGTATCATTCCCACTTATTGCTTCTCGCATTAGTAATTAGCCCTAAACATAAATAACCCGGTTAGCACCCTCCGAGTACACGGGCGGGTTTTTTCTTAACAACACCTTTACCTTGATTCTCTTTAATTAAAACCGGTAGAACCCGGCTTGCTTTTTCTCTAAATCGAAATGTATTTGCTTCCTGCAGCGAAGTAGATTCTCCGGGTTTTTCGAATTCAATGATGTCGGTAATAAATCGGTTTAATCCTCCCTTTAATACACTCACATCTGTATATCCTAATTTATCCGCTATTATTGCGGCTTTCCTTGTATTGATTTCATTATCTGCAATGAAAACAGTTCTTTTGTTTTTCTTCAGGAGAAACTCGCCTGCTTCTTTACCGAATAGATTATCGATTGTAAAACTATGACTTCGGGGTAGATTAAATGCAGTATAATCTTTTTCCGGGCGGAAATCCAGAATCTGTAACGACGCATCATTATCTATTAGTCTGAATGCAAGTTCATCAACTGTAATTGTTTTAAGAGCGTAGTTTTTTACATATTGTTCATCTTCAACTTCATTTAAATAAATAGTCTTTCTGTCCTGAAGAATGAAAGATGATAATCCCAATACAATTGCCAACCCGGTTAACCCGATATAAAGTTTTACCGGTTTGAACTCAGGGTTCATTTTTCCGTTTACTTTTGATTCGATTAACGTTGTTGCCCAAAATGCAAACACTGCCATCGCTGTTAAAAGGAATGCAAATAGCGATTGTGATATTCCAACCGTTTCGAATACCTGTACATTTCCCCAATACTCTGCTTTGTAAATTCCTTCTAATAACCCATATCCCTCTGCAAAGAAAAATACACCGATGAAAGAACCGAGAATAAAAAACATTGCATCGATTTTCCCGATTGCTGCCGCACAAAAACTTGTACCGGGACAGAAACCTCCGAGAATAAAACCCAGCCCCATTATGCCGCCGCCTATTAATCCGGACCATAAATAAGTAGGATTAATATAGATTATTGAAACGTCGAGCATACCGAAATGAGCAAGTGCAAGAACACCGATCATAGCTGTAACACCCGCCGTAAAGAATACGCGTAGGACTGTAAAATCGTAACCGTAAAAAAGTCCGACTAATTTTTTTGATGTAGAAAACCCTGCCTGCTCAAGTATAAAACCGAAGCAAATTCCTATTAACAGGGCTATTACGAAATTAAACTCGTTGCTGAATATTTCAGGTACTAATGGTCCCATTTTCTTCTCCCGTTAAATCCAAAGTTTTCTGAAGAAATAAGCGAATGCATAAGCCCCGCCGAAAATTGCAAGCATTGTTAGTATTCCCCCGGTGGATAATACAGCCATACCGCTTAATGCCGCTCCGCTCGTACAGCCTCTTCCCAGTTGAGCGCCGAATCCGAATAATGCGCCGCCGATTATTGCACCGATTATTCTTGTCCTTCCGGCGATTTTAGGGGAATGCTCAAGTTTCAAACTTAATCGGTTTGAAATTAGACCGGATAAAAAAGCACCTATCAATACTCCGATTACTTCAAATACGAGCCAATTTTTCAGCGGTCCGTCGGGATGCTCTTTAATGTATTCGGAATAAAATTTTTGTTCTTCTACATGTGAAGGAGCTACGGTTTGAACTCCGGCTACAATACCGCTTTTAACCGCACCGCTAGCACCTAAACCTCTTCCGGTAATATAAATTGTTGCGAGTAAAAGCAAGCCAAGGAAAAAGCCTGCGAGGTATGGATTCATATATTTTGATTCGTTCATAAATTCCTCAATCAATCTTTTGTTGAATTGTGTGATTCATTTCTTTTTTCTTTCTCATCCTCTTCAAGTTCTTCGTAACCGGTTATCATTGCTTTCAAGTTAGAAGTAATAGTGGTACCTGTTGTTATAAGGTAAAGATGAGCTACAATGAAAGCAATTAGTAAAAACGCTCCTATTGTGTGGATAATTGCTATGGTTTCCAGCGATTCTACTTTAAGGCTTTCAACGCCGTACTTTTGCGGGTAACGATAATAAATATAGAATAAACCGGAAATCACCATAACGGGAATAACAAGAATCTTTAACCCGAGGTAAACTAATTTTTGTAAAGGATTCAGTTTACTTAACACTGTCTTTTTGGTAGGATGCGGTGCATCCCTAAAGATTCCGATAAGGTAATAATCCAATTGTGCTTTTATATTTTTAACTGTTGGCAAGTATTGCCTCCATTCACCGGTAGAAAAGTGCCAGAAGATTGTGAACACAATAAGCACTATTAAAGCATACGCTGCAACGTTATGATATTTAACTGCATTATGAAAACCGAAGAATGAAAATGTTCCGTGAATTTCAAAACCTGTTAATGCTAAAAAGAAAATCAGCATTGCTTGAACCCAATGCCAGAATCTCTCGAAAGATTTGTAGATATATACTTTATGTTTCATTTTAATTCTCCCTTCTTTTCTTGCGTGAAGATGCATACCTGAAACTGCCGTGCATTATTACCCCGATTAAAGTAAATAGAATTAACGTATGTCCGCCTATTTCAACAAGTGTTGAGTAATCCCGTCCCGGCATGTAAAAGTCAGTAAGATTAGCAAGACGGCTGTTTTCTCTTGTGTGGCACTCGGTACATTGTACGGTTTTCTCTTTTGATGAAACCATGTGATTAACAGGCCAATACATTTCGGTATTAATAAAATCAACCTGTCCGCTGAACGGAAGGTTTACATCTTTCATTCCTACTTCGGATGCTCTTAACCAATCAAAGTCAACCCAAAATGCACCTTCTCCTTTTTTATCCGAAAAAAGTTTGGGTTGAATTAAAATCTTGTTTACCGGGTCATACGGTTGCTTTGCTCTATGGATTTTTACAGGAACGATTTTAGATTCCCTGTCGCTATAAGAACCTTTTAAATCGTTAATTTTCAGAGGAATTGAAACATCTTCGATTTTGTCTCCGAGCAGGTAATGATTTGCAGTACCGTTAAACCATATATATTCTGGTTCTATATTTTTTCCCCACTCAAATGTTCCTTTGATTGAAAGATATGTATGGTTGCCATCTTCATCGTCTTCTTCGTAAGGTTCACCGTTTTTAAGTTTACCGGCAGTTGACCAATCCCAATGTGTTTTTGTTGCATTAACTTTAGCATAAACAGGTATATGGCATGTTTGACATGCTACCTTTATAGTATGCTCATTTAGAATATTATCATCGTGCGGGGTGTTTGTATGGCACTGTTCGCAGGTTGATCTGTTTCTATTCATGGAAGATAGGGAATAGAGTTTACCTGAGATGTTGTGCTTTTCTGTTAAGTGGCAATCGTTGCATTTTAAATTCATTCCGTCAATACCCATGTGAATATCAACATCTTTCAGAGGTTCGAAGAGGGCTTCTTCCAAATCACCATGTTTAACGTTATTACCGCCACCGCCGTAAAAATGACAAACACCGCAATTGGAGCGGGTAGGTTTACCGACACTTTTTGCAATAAGATTAAAATCGAGATTTTTTTCCGGTGCACCACCCATTTCCGATGCTTTTACATAAGTTTCACTGTTGTCATGACAGACAAGGCAGTCGATGTTTTTTGCATCCGTAAAACTGAACATACTGCTTGTCATACCGAAACCGATATGGCACTTGGCGCAGCTTTGTTCATTCCCTTTTGCCCCGATACAAAAATTGTTTACAACATTTTTTTTACCGATGTAAACGATACCGCGTCCTTCAATGTATTCTTCTTTTTCCCAGTTCCAGTGGTTCGATTCCATTACCTCAACATGCCGCTTATTGTGGCAGGTAATACATGTTTCGGTTACTTCTTGTGGAGTCGCGAACTTCTTTTGTAATACCGTGAACTGAGAATGATCAACGGACGGTGTATATTTCTTTGAATACTTCTCTTTCAGTTTTTCAACCTGTGAGGGAAGAATCTCATTCGGTGTATAAAGTTGAAAGACCGCTATTACAATTAGTGCAAGTAAAGCAAGTGTAAAAACTATTTTCTTCATACTGTCTGCATTGTTTAATTACTGTTATTGGTTTAAAGTGTCGATGATAATTTTTTTATTAATTCCTTTATACCGGAGCATGTTGAGTATTCAACATAAACCGGGCAATTACGGCAATCAACTCCTTCGCAACGGTTTCCTTTATGCTCAAATGACCAGCACGGTTTTGAATGCCCGTTGAATGCTTTGCAGTTTGCCTTCTCTTCTTTTGAACAATTTACAACATTCCAGCAAGGGATAAGGGAATATATCCTTTTTATTCCTGCAATACTAATTTTTTCTCTGTTAATTGCCTCGCGGATACATTCAATTTTTTCTATATCCATTTTTGAATAACGCCGGTGGTTCGTCTCTTTTTTGAATGGAATCAATAGTTTCTCCCGTTCATACATTCTTAATGTATGAACCGAAATACCGAGTAGCTCAGCCGCCGAACTTATCGAATACACAGGGGTCACTTCTTTTATATTGTTGGTCAATATTTTATGCCTTAAAAATTGATATTTATAAATATCAAATTATGTGCCCGTTGTTTTTTTTGAAAAAAGCTGAAAATTGAACAGATATACAAACTTTTTGTAAAAAGTGATAAAAAAAGAGTATTTTTTTTAGATTTTGAGAAAGAGAAGAAATGTATTTCCCTCTTGCAATAAATTACAAAGCAAGGATAGAAATTAGGATATAAAATAAACGACTAAAAAGTGGATTGATTCAATAGGGGAGAACTAAAGTTGAATTTTTTTAGAACAAGTGGAAACGGATTGTAAAAATCAAAACCTTGAAATTGAAAATGGAATTACATGCTAATAACCGGTGCGATTTTTTATTTAAGCCTGTTTTAATAAAATCATTTTTCTTATGTTAGTATACATTAATTCCGGTTATAATTTTGGATGGATTACAATGAAAAAACTACTACTTCTTTTACTGTTTTTAACGGTTCCGCAGGTTTATTCCCAGTCTGCAGAAGATGAATTGGTAAACCCGAAGGAACTTATACACGATATTGTTATCGACTTAAGGTACAGTACGGCAGCACACAAATTTTTAAATCTTCCTAATGGAGATATTGCATTGCCCAAGTTCTACACGGCTAACGAGTGTCTTCTGCTAAAAAAAGCAGTTGACCTTTTAAAGATAGCACAGGATACACTAAGAAAAATAACATTCCATGACGGCGTGTCTTATTCGCAGGGAATAGGCATTAAAATATGGGATGGTTACCGTCCGCGGGCAGTTCAATATTTATTGTTTGCTGTTTTTCCCAACCCGGTTTATGTAGCAGACCCGGCATCCGGTTCAAAACACAACCGGGGCGGAGCGATTGACCTGACACTTATTGACCTTGCGACCGGTAATGAACTTGAAATGCCGACACTGTTTGACGATTTCAGCGATAGGGCAGCTCACTCTTATACAAATCTACCTGCAAATGTACTTGCCAACCGCGCTTTGCTTAAAAATATTATGAGTCAGGTAGCAGGTTTCTCTATCTATGATGCGGAGTGGTGGCACTATGAAGTTCCAGGTGCTTCTTCTTATCCTTTATTAGATTTCCAAATGAAATAGGTAAAAAGATGAAAAAGATTTTAATACTTGTTGTTTCTTTATTTTCACTCTCTTTTTCGCAAAGCGAGTTTTTAATAAATACGTATCTCGATTCTACACAGCGCGACCCGCAGATTGCAATTGATGCTCAGGGAAATTACGTTGTTGTGTGGCAGTCATTCAACCAGGTTTCATCAATATCGGAAGGAGATATTTATTTACAGAGATATAATGCACTTGATCAAAAAATTGGTACGGAAACTCTTGTAAATACGATCACAAATAAAAACCAGGAAAGACCGGCTTTAGCAATGAACAGTGCCGGTAATTTTGTAATTGTATGGACTTCTTTCAACAACGAGGAGAGTATTTACGACATAAAAGGAAGATTGTATAAAAACAATATTCCTACCGGGGATGAATTCTTAGTGAACACAACTACTATGCATTCACAAACTAATCCGTCGGTTGGAATAAATGAAAACGGTGATTTTGTGATTGTATGGGAATCGTGGTATCAGGACGGAGGTGATAAAGGCATATATGCACAAAGATTTGATGCAAACGGACAGAAAACCGGTAATGAATTTTTAGTAAATACAACTACTGCTTATAGCCAGGCACGCCCTGCTGTTAAATATATGCCGAACGGTAACTTTATTGTAGTCTGGGAATCGTGGAAGCAGGATATCGCTACTCCTTCCGGTTACGGTTTATTCGGGAAAATATTCAGTTCAGCCGGTGCTGTAGTAAAAGATGAATTCCAGATCAATACATATACGAATGACTACCAATGGTTCGGTGATCTTGATGTATTCGGCGATAATTCTTTTGTTGTTGTATGGTGCAGTTGGAAGCAGGATGGAAGCGACGGCGGAATTTATTTCCAGAGGTTTGATTCAAACGGGAATAAAACCGGAAATGAAACTTTGGCAAATCATACTACTTCAAAATACCAGTGGCTGCCGCGTGTAAAAAAGACAGACGGAAAGAAAATTGCAATTGTGTGGTCAAGCTGGCTGCAGGACGGAAGCAGGGAAGGTGTTTATGCCGCGCTGTTCGATGAAAATAATAAGAGATACACTTTTGAAACCCAGGTGAATTCTTATACTGATTCTTACCAGTGGGAACCCGATTTTGTTGTTAAATCTCCCGAAGAACTCCTTGTTGTTTGGGCAAGCTGGGGGCAGTATAACAAAGATTACGAAATAATAGGAAGAAAAATAAAACCTGAAATTTCACAGGGAGTTATTAACCCGGTTACTTATAACCATCCGCAGGGAATAACAACTGCTAAAATATTTGTTCATGTGCTTGATTCTTCAGCAGTGAACGGGCATACTTATAAAGTAGAATTTGATACTACCGGGAGTGCAGACACTGTGCTTACAACAATTACTGACCAAACTACATCAACTGTTAAAATTAATAACTTCAGAATAGATAAAGGATTGAATGTGTTCTATAAAACGGAAACATTCGACGGAATAGCAGTAGAATTCCGCCCGGTATTCAAATTAGAATTCGATGATGTAAGTTCTTACTTTGTTAACAATTCAGGTACCAACTTGATTTTTAGTTATGCACTTCCGTCAGCAGGTCAACGATTGTTAGCCCCGGTTGACGTTGCATTAATCTGGGGAAGTACCGACACGCTTGCTAATGGAAGCTATTCCGCTCCGCTTGATACTGCAATAGGAATGAACGGACAAAAAACCATTGTCTGTCCGTTTTATGCTTGGAACATAACCGACAACGCAAAAGTAAATATGCTGATAAAAGAGCCGACTGCAACAAAAAATAATAAATGGGATGCTGGGGAAGAGATTATCTTTCTTACTCCACCGCCGTATAATCTTACGAGTTTTAATTCGCACGCACAGGTTGCAAGTAGTCTGCCTTCGGGACAAATTATACTTCCCGGTATAGGAGATACTAATTTCGTATTGACTAAAAGACCGATAAAACCTGAAGATGAGTTTACTTTCGTTACGAATAAAAGTCTGATAATAAGTGATGTAAAGGATAGGTTTTTACCTCAAACTTTTTCTCTTTACCAGAATTATCCGAACCCGTTCAATCCGTATACAACGATTCAGTTTTCATTACCGAAAGCCGGAAGGGTTGTATTGAATGTTTTCAATATTCTCGGTGAAAAAGTTACATTACTTATGGATGAAGTTAGAGACGCTGGAACTCATAAAGTTTTATTTGACGGACGTGTTTTTGCATCGGGAGTATATATTTATACAATCCAATTTGAAAACCGCATTCTAACCCGCAAAATGATGATGCTGAAGTAAAGTTAGATTAGTTTTTTCATTCGGGGTTGGTTCTGTTCTATTCAGACTGACCCCGATACTTTGTCCCAAAGAAACAAGGTACAAATAACAAGAGCCAAATAAACCACAAATCTCAAATACCAATTGCAGGCAGAACAGTTATGATTGATTATGATTTCCGCTGATAAATCATAATGTATCTTAATTGATCATAATAAATCAGTGTCCCATTAAAAACCTCTCGCTTCTTCGCAATCATCACGGGTAAAAAAGTATTCATTTCTTTTTA
>DAIRET010000286.1:0-2340 GCA_036795455.1 Ignavibacteriaceae bacterium | reverse complement strand
ACGATTTGTCCTACTGAAAATAAAGACAAAAGAATGGTATGAAAAGAAATTCATTCCTAAAATTTCTCCCATTACTTTAATAGCATTGCTTTTCACTATTGTTGTTATGTTCTCTCTTAAGGGTGAATACATTGTCAAAATTCCTCTTGATGTTGTTAGAATTGCCGTTCCGCTTTTACTCTACTTTATAATAATGTTTCTCGTGTCGTTTTATATGGGTAAAAAAGTGGGAGCGGATTATTCAAAAACGGCAACTCTTTCTTTCACAGCGGCAAGCAACAATTTTGAGCTTGCAATCGCGGTTGCAATCGCTGTATTCGGAATAAATTCGGGGGAAGCGTTTGCAGCAGTCATCGGTCCTTTAGTGGAAGTTCCGGTTTTAATTGCGCTTGTAAATGTTGCTTTATTCTTCCAAAGAAAGTATTTCGGTAAAGTTGAAGAAGGGACTGTTAAAGTCACCTAATGTATGCCCATAATTAAGGAGTTGAAAATGGATAAAAATAGATTTAACAAAATTGTAGTAGCTTGTTCCGGTGCATCAAACACAGGGGCTTATTCAGATAGGGTTGCGCGTAAACTTATGAAAGACGGTAACGCTAAAATGTTATGCCTTGCAAGGTTTGCCGTTGATGATAAGTTTGTTGAACAGACAAAAAATGAAATCACAAACTATGAAGAAATTCTTGTTATTGACGGCTGCCCGATAAATTGCGCAGAAAAGATAATTGAGAAACTGGAACTAACAAACTATAAGCACATTAACATAACCAACTTTGGAATTGAAAAAGGAAAAACACCCTTGATGGAAGAAAAGATTAATGAACTTGTTGATTACATAATGAAATTAAATTGAGGTATAAAATGGTTTCGGTAAAAATACTTGGCACCGGATGCAAAAAGTGTCAAACACTCGAACAAAAAGTTAAAGAAGTTGTTACTCTAAATAATATTGATGCAACAGTTGAAAAAGTTACAGACATCAATGACATGATGAACTACGGAATAATGATGACACCCGGACTTGTTGTAAATGAAAAAGTAGTAAGCACAGGTATTATTCCTAAAGACGAACAAATATTAAACTGGTTAAAAGGAGTTTAGAATGAAGCAAACACTATTATTAATATTGGTTATCGTTTTATTAGTTAGTGTTAACCAAGCGCAAAGTTTGGATATAAAATCAGAAAAGAAAGAAACTGTTAAACCAAAAGTTACTTTTATTGAACTCGGATCGGTAAATTGTATTCCATGTAAGCAAATGGTTCCAGTAATGAAAGCGATTGAAGAAAAGTACGGTGAGCAAGTAAAAGTTGTTTTTTATGATGTGTGGACAAGCGAGCAGAAAAAATATGCAACGCAGTACAAAATAAAGTTGATTCCTACCCAGGTATTTCTTGATGAGAAAGGGAAAGAATTCCATAGGCACGAAGGCTATTATCCCGAAGCAGAGATTAACAAGATTTTAAAGAAAAAAGGATTACAGCTGATAAAGTAGAGACGATTATGTTCGAATCATTATTTACATTTTTATACGAAGCCATGATGGGTACGTTTTGGATTGCTGTAATGGCTTCTTTTGTTTGGGGAATATTAAGTATTATTCTATCTCCTTGTCACTTATCAAGTATACCACTTGTTGTTGGTTATATAAGTTCGCAAGGAAAAATATCAGTTGGAAGAACTTTTAATATCTCTCTAATCTTTTCACTTGGAATTCTTATTACAATAGCTGCAATTGGAATAATTACAGCGTCTCTCGGAAGATTGATGGGTGATGTTGGTAGTGTCGGAAATTACCTCGTCGCCGGTATATTTTTCCTTGTAGGTCTTTATCTTCTAGATATAATTAAACTTGACTGGAATGCTGCCGGATTGCGAAAAACCAAATCAAAAGGATTGCTTGCAGCACTTGTTCTCGGGTTACTATTCGGAATTGCTCTTGGTCCTTGTACATTTGCGTACATGGCTCCGGTGTTGGGAGTAGTATTCCAGACCGCACAAACCGAATATCTGTCGGCTATTATCCTGCTTGCAGCTTTCGGAATAGGGCACTGCTCGGTAATAGTGGGAGCCGGTACACTAACAGGTAAAGTTCAGAAATACTTGAACTGGTCTGAAGAATCGAAAGCTGTTTTATGGATAAAAAGAATTTGCGGTGTATTTGTAATTCTTGGGGGGATATATCTTATTATTATTACTTGAATAAAAAACGCCCGAAAGTTTTTCTTCCGGGCGTTTAATTGAATTATAAAACTACTTCATTAAAAGCATTTTCATAGTTTGAACATAATCACCATCACCAGCACGTAAGACGTAAAAATAAACTCCACTGGCAAGTCC
>DAIRET010000082.1:0-11871 GCA_036795455.1 Ignavibacteriaceae bacterium | reverse complement strand
ACAGACCAGCTTCAAACGGCAGGTTATTTAATCCATCTTTTAAGCGATAAAGTTGAGCCGGGGTTCCTGCCGTTGCTTGTCTTTTTAATTTGTGCAATAACAAGCTTTTCTACCGGGACAAGCTGGGGTACAATGGCTATTATGATGCCGATTGTTATTCCTTTAAGTTTTACTATTACAACTTTGTTAAATTATTCACCGGCTGATTCGGAGTTGATTTTATACGGAGTAATATCTTCTGTACTAGCCGGTTCAGTATTCGGTGATCACTGTTCGCCGATTGCGGATACAACAATACTTAGTTCGATGGCGTCTTCATGCGATCATATTGATCATGTTAAAACACAGCTTCCATACGCTATTGTTACCGGAGTGATTTGTATGCTGGTAGGTGATCTGCCGACAGCATTCGGATTTTCACCATATTTATCGATTGTTTTAATATGGATTTTACTTGCATTAGTTATCTCTACAATCGGTAAGAAACCAATTGAACCATCTTAAATCTTTTTTTTATTAGGGGACAGATAGCTGCTTATTTGAAAAGAATTTCATGTTCAGGGGTGCTAAAAATAAACTTGTGATGTTTGAGTACGGCATGAAAACCCGATCAAAAGTCTTTCTCCTTCTCTTAATCTTTTTCTTCTTCTTCTTTAATAAACGAAACCATTTTTACATTTCTTTTACAAACATTGAACACATCTTTTTACATATTTGAAAGGAGAATTTCAAATTATGATTAGGGAATAAATGTTATACAACGGTTTATATAATGAACTTAAATCCGCATTCCAAAAACTAAATTCAGAAACAGTGATTGAAAGTCTTGATGTAAAAATTTGCAGAAAAACTTTTAATTCATCCCCGGTATTTATTGAAGAACCTTTCTCAATTACTACGGGCACGAATAGTCAAACGACTAATAAACTGTACCGCGATTCATATTCAGAAAGAAAGGATGATGAAATAAAGGACAATCTAAGATTTGATTATTTTATGTTTGAAAGTCCGGAAAAAAGTAAAAAACCCGGACTCATTTTTCTATTTCACGGGTTGAATGAAAAAAAATGGGAAAAATATTTGCCGTGGGCATACCAGCTAACAAAGTTAACCGGAAAAACAGTAATTCTGTTTCCGATAGCTTTTCACATGAACCGCGCTCCGTCTGCATGGTCGGATTCGAGGTTGATGCAAAAACTTGCAACGGAACGGGCAGGTAAATCAACTAATTCACATTCATCATTTGCAAATGCGGCGATAAGCGAAAGATTAGATTCTTCTCCACACCGCTTTTTCCTTTCCGGGTGGCAGACATACAACGATTTTTATAAACTTATTAAGTCAATACGTGCCGGGGAAATAACAGGTATTCCTTCGGATACCGGAATTGATTTATTCGGCTATTCAATCGGTGCATTCTTTTCTCTACTGCTGATGATGGATAATCCGGGAAATCTACTTGGTTTGTCAAAGCTTTTTATCTTTTGCGGCGGCTCGACTTATGATAAAACAGATCCCGTATCGAAATATATTGTAGATAAAAGTGCTTCTACATCAGTGTCGATGCATTTCGATAAACTGCTTGCAGACAGGCGGCTTGTCGAAGTTTTCCTTGATCACTATTTCAGAAAATTTGCTATCAGAAAAAGTTTTTTCCCCGGATTAATGAATTATGAAAAGTTTAAAGGATTAAGAGAAGTACGGATGCGTCAGATACAAGAGCGTATTTATACGGTTGTATTGAAGAATGATTTTGTTATAGTACCTTCGCAGGTTAAAGTTTCACTTTGCGGAGAATCCAGCATTAATTCTTTAAGGGTTGAAGAAATGGATTTCGATTTCCCATACAGTCATATAACACCTTTCCCCGTGTCTGAAAAATATAAACAAAAAGTAGATTATGCTTTCTTACAAACAATGGAGAAAGCCGGGGACTATCTGATAAATTAAAAGCATATCAATTACGTTATGATAATACTGTTTGCCGGTAAGTGATATTTACTCAAATTGACAGAATTTAAAACCTACCTCACGAAAAAAAGATTAGATAAAACTTACATGGTTGTTTTTTATTTATATGTTTCTTTTTAACTTTGGGCTGCAAAACTTAAGATGTGTGTTCAGCTATAAAAAGTTTTTTGGTGTTGCTTACATAACACAAAAAATGTCAACTCAATAATTAATTTGAATTATTATCGCTTGTTTTCGGTTTAGGAAGACAGTGATAATTCAACATATTGTATTACTATTTTCAGTTACTATAATAAAGCGGGGATTTTAGTTCCTATTTTCTAATTAATTACAGGTTGCTGATGACAAACAGTGCTATTGACTATTTACTACGTATCCGCTTACCGCTTACGCTATTTGTAGCGGTTATTTCATTTGCAGTTACCTACTTCGCTTCAAGGGGAGAAAGAGATGGTATCGGCTATACACCGGAACAACCGGTCAGCTTTTCTCATCAGTTACATGCAGGGCAAATGAATATAGATTGCCAGTACTGCCATATCTCGGTTGAGAAATCCCGCCACGCTACAGTTCCCGCTGTTTCAATTTGTATGAATTGCCATTCGATTGCAAGAAAAGACCAGCCTGAAATAATTAAACTCACAGATTATTATAAAACCGGTAAAGCACTTGAGTGGAAAAGAATCCATAAAGTTCCCGATTATGCCTACTTCAACCATAGCGTCCACGTCAATAAAGGAATTGACTGTACATCCTGCCATGGAGATATAGCACAAATGGATAAAGTGGGACAGATGAATTCATTTACAATGGGAGCGTGTTTGGACTGCCACAGAAACCCGCACGAAAAAATGCCTTACTTAAAAGAAGTTAAAAACGGACCCGATAACTGCTGGGCTTGTCATAGATAGGAGAATTATTCAGTATGGAGAAAAGAATTCAGAGAAAAAGGTTTTTTACGATACTCGGTAGCGGGGTATTCGGATTTTTTGCATTTAAGAATCTCCCGTTCGGTTTCTTATCAAAGAAAGAAAAGGGAAGAAAGCCCGCTGTTACAATTAACCCGCTTGCCGTAAAAAGAGAATCAACAGGTGTAAATAATGGCTGATAAAAAAGAGATGAATAACGAATACGCAAATCTTAATTACTGGCGAAGTTTTGAAGAACTGTATGGCGATAAAGAAGCTATCCAAAGTAAACTGAATGAGTTTCAATCCGGGGTTACCGATGAGTTTGATGTTAAGAATCTAAGCGGAATTTCAAGAAGAAAGTTTTTGGCACTACTCGGTGCTTCGGCAGCGTTAGCCGGGGCAGGATGCAGTGATTATCACGACAAAGGAGAAATAGTTCCTTACAATAGAAAACCGGAAGAGATTTCAATCGGTAAAGCTAATCATTATGCTTCTACATGTACCGGATGCAACCATTCATGCGGAATACTAATTAAAACACGGGAGGGGAGACCGATTAAAGTTGACGGGAATCCCGACCACCCCATAAGTAAAGGAAAAATCTGTGCAAAAGGGCAATCGAACATTTTAAATCTTTATGACCCTGCAAGGATTAGTGAACCGTTGGCAGGTAAAAAAGAGAGGCTTTCAAAATCCTCGTGGAAAAAAGTTAATAACGAAATAATCGCAGCGCTCAAATTTGCCGGCTCAAAGGAGATTGCAGTAATTTGCCACTCTGTAACTTCTCCGACTTTTGCCACAGTGATTGAGAAATTCAAAACAACCTACCCTACAGCAAAATTTTATTTCTATGAATTATTCCAGGATGAAACCAGGTTAGCTGCATGGAACACCTGTTATGGTTTGAATACTCTGCCTGTAATAGAATGGGATAATGCTAAAGTAATCCTTTCACTTGAAGGTGATTTCCTTGGAGTTGACGGGAATAAAATTGAACAAACCGCTGCATTTGTAAAGAATAGAGATGTTGATGATCTTGCAAGTTTTAACAGGCTTTATGTAGCGGAGGGAAATCTTTCTTTAACCGGTATGAATGCTGATTATAGGTTCAGACTCCGTCCCGACTATCAATATGAATTTGTAATGTCTCTGCTGAACGAAGTAATCCGCAAGTACGGAACGAGCATTGCAGTTTCACCTAAAGCAAACCAGGCTATTAACAATTTTTCACTCGAAAAATTCGCATTAAAATATGAATTACCGTTAAAAGAACTTTATCTTCTTGTAAAGGATCTCGTCTCAAACAAAGGAAGAGGGATTGTTTATGCAGGGCGATCTTTATCTACCGAGGTCTATGTAGCGGTCAATCTATTAAACGAAGTGCTTGGTAACACGGTTTTGTATAAAAAAGATGTAGTTAATCAATTCTACTATTCATTGACAAAGATTGATGAATGGAAAAATCTTGTTGAAAATATGAATACCGGTAAAGTTGCCGCTGTTATTCATGTTGATACAAACCCGGTTTATAATCTGCCGCTTGAATTGAATTACTCTTCTTCACTTGAAAAAGTTCCGGTAGTTGTTACTTTAACCGATATGCCGGGAGAAACCTCGACAGTAAGCAGCTACGTTCTGCCGGTTCATCACAATTTTGAATCGTGGGGAGATGCACGTGTCAGAAGCGGTTACTACAGTTTACTTCAACCTGTTATAGCTCCGCTTTATAACACGCGTCAAAAGGAAGGGATTCTACTTAACTGGACTAATTCCAATCCTGAAGAATATACCGAAAAAACTTATTTGGAATTCATCAAGAAAAATTGGGAAGAAAAGATTTATCCTTCATTCAATACACCTTTCAAGTTTGAAAAATTCTGGCAGGGTGCTTTACATGACGGAGTTGTTCAATCGAAAGAGCAGGTTTTTGCAAGCTATTCATTCTCCGGTCTGGCAGCGGATAATCTTCCGGCAAAAGTTGAAAGTAGTAATGGAATTGTAGTTCAACTAACTGAAAACGCTTTTATCGGCGATGGTCGTTTTGCTAATAACGGCTGGCTACAAGAGTTGCCCCATCCCGTATCAAAAGTAACATGGGATAATTACGCAGCAATATCTGAAAAGACAGCAAAGAAACTCGGCGTTAAAACAAATGATTTGATTTCTATAAAAACAAGTAACTCGAATGTGGAAATTGCCGTATTGATTCAAGCCGGAATTGCCGATGATCTGATTAACATTGAATTAGGCTACGGTAGAAAGGATACTCCGATAATTGCTGCAGGAGTCGGGTTTAATGCCAATCTACTGATGGATAGTAATTCAAAGCACTCCCGCTGGTTGATTGATAATGTAAAAGTTGAAAAAGCAAACGGAAAGTATTTCCTCGCAACTACACAGGAACATCACGCATTTGATGATACTTTGATTCAAGATGCACATTTGAAGAGGCACATTATTCAGGAAGGTACGGTAGCCGAGTATAATAGGAACAGAAAATTCTTAAAAGAGAAACCAAAGCCGCCGCATTTTACTCTTTACAAAGAATTTGAATATAAAGCCGAAAAGTGGGCAATGGCAATCGATTTGAATAAATGTACCGGCTGCTCGGAGTGTGTTGCCGCTTGTAACGTGGAAAACAATATTCCGGTTATCGGAAAAGATCAGGTTCGAGCAGGAAGAGAAATGCAGTGGTTAAGATTGGATAGGTATTATTCGGGAACACCAGATAATCCGAAAGTGAGCATCCAACCGATGCTCTGTCAGCATTGCGATCATGCACCATGTGAAAATGTTTGCCCGGTTGTCGCAACTACACATAGCCCGGATGGTTTGAACCAGATGGTTTACAACAGGTGTGTCGGAACAAGGTATTGTTCAAATAACTGTCCATATAAAGTGAGAAGATTTAACTTTTTCGATTTCAGAAATAACTTTGCTAACGGTTACTACGAACAACCATCGCTTGAGTTAATCCATAATCCTGAAGTAACAGTTCGATCAAGAGGTGTAATGGAAAAATGTACATTCTGTGTACAAAGGATAATGGAAGTGAGAAACGATGCTGTTTCCGAAGGAAAACAGTTAAAAGATTACGAAATTAAAACTGCATGCCAGGAAGCTTGTCCTGCAGAAGCAATTAAGTTCGGTGATATGAATAACCCGGAATCGGAAATTAACAAGTACAGGAAGCACGATTTAAGTTATGTGGTACTTGAAGAATTGAACGTAACACCGAATGTTACATATATAGCAAAATTGAAAAATACTCATTCGGAGGAGGCATAGTGAATATTGATTACTCAAGAGAGTTACCTGTAATTCAAGGCAGATTGTCTCTTGCTGAAATAGAAAACCTGATTGCAAGTCCGCTTGATGAAAAACCTGGTAAAAAGTTTTTTATAGCTTTGTCCATCTCTTTGTCGCTTCTTTTTATCGGAGTATTGAGCGTTGGATATTTGTTCTATAAAGGAACAGGTGTCTGGGGATTGAATCAACCTGTGGGCTGGGCTTTCGATATCACCAACTTCGTTTTCTGGGTTGGTATCGGGCATGCCGGAACTCTGATTTCAGCAATTCTATTTCTGTTACGACAAAAGTGGAGAACTGCAATAGCAAGGTTTGCAGAAGCTATGACAATATTTGCGGTGATGTGTGCGGGTATTTTCCCCGTAATTCATACCGGGAGACCGTGGCTTGCAGGCTACTTACTTCCGTATCCAAATCAACATCATTTATGGGTGAATTTTACTTCGCCTCTTGTATGGGACGTATTTGCAGTTTCGACATACTTTACTGTTTCGCTTGTGTTCTGGTATATCGGGTTGATACCGGATTTCGCTGTGTTACGTGATAGAACGGTTTCTAAAATTAAAAAAATTATCTATTCGATTTTCAGTTTGGGCTGGAGGAATTCGCATCGCAACTGGCAGCATTATGAAAAATCTTACATGCTTCTTGCCGGTTTCGCTACTCCGCTTGTATTGTCAGTTCACACAATAGTCAGTTTCGATTTTGCTGTTTCAATAATTCCCGGCTGGCATACTACAATATTCCCGCCTTACTTTGTTGCCGGTGCAATCTTCAGCGGATTCGCAATGGTTGTTACGGTTATGATTTTTGTAAGGAAGATATTTGACCTCGAAAAAATCATCACACTAAATCACCTTGAAAAGATGAATAAAGTTATTCTTGCAACCGGGATGATGGTCGGGTATGCTTATGCTATGGAGTTCTTTATTGCATGGTACAGCGGAAATCCTTTTGAACAATTTGTTTTTATCAATAGAGCTTTAGGACCCTATGCCTGGGCATACTGGATAATGGTAAGCTGCAATGTTATCTCCCCGCAGATTTTCTGGTTTAAAAAACTGCGGCGTTCAATTCCTATTATGCTTATTGTTGTAATTCTTGTTAATGTCGGAATGTGGTTCGAAAGATTTGTTATTACCGTAACCTCGCTTCATAGAGATTTTCTTCCGTCAAGCTGGGGTTATTTTGTTCCGACAATTTTTGATATAGGAACATTACTCGGAAGTTTCGGGCTTTTCTTCACACTCGTAATTTTATTTACAAAGACATTGCCGGTTGTATCAATATCGGAGGTAAAAGCTGTTGCCGAAGGTGCTCAACCGTCGCATCATGGAGGTGAACATTGATGAATAGAAGTGATAAAAAATATGGTGTCGCTGCTTTATTCAACTCGCCGGATGATATTATTAAAGCAGCTAAAAAAGTTACCGAAGAAGGTTATACAAAATACGATGTTCATACGCCTTACCCGGTTCATGGTATGGATAAAGCGATGAGGCTAAAACCATCTAAACTCGGTTTTATTACTCTGACCTTCGGTTTAGCGGGTGCGGCTGTCGCTCTATTATTTATGTTTTGGGCGATGTCCATTTATTATCCAATGATAATCGGTGGAAAACCGTTTTTTGCTTTACCGGCATTTATACCGGTTACATTTGAAGTTACAGTTCTACTTGCTACATTATCCACCGTTATCGGAATGATAACATTCTTCTTCAAGTATCCCGATCAGAAACATCCGCTTCATGATACGGATTATATGAAGAAAGTGTCGGTTGATAAGTTCGGTATCTGTATCGAAGTTGATGATCCTTTATTCAACGAAGAAAAAGTAAAAGAATTATTCAAAGGACTACCGTTTGAATCTATTCAAACGATTTTCCATCCTGCAGAAGAAAAACACACTGTGCTTGAACCGAAGTTTCTCGGATTTCTCGCTGCGGTTGCAATTGTTGTTTCATTCGGAACTTATGTTGCTCTGAATAAAATCTTGTATACGGTACCGTTTGATTGGATGATGGAACAGCCGAGGGTTGATGCTCAATCTAAAAGTGAATTCTTTACAGATGGTTTTGGTATGAGAACTTCTGTTGAAGGAACTATAGCACGCGGTTTTATTCCTTATGAATTCAAAGGCATGAATGAACCGACAGTACCGTTATCGAATCCTCTTAAACCGACAAAAGAAGTATTTGAATTGGGAAAGAAAAAATATCTTTCGTTCTGTTCACCATGTCACGGTAATTACGGAGATGGGGACAGTCGGCTCGGCGAAAATTTTCCGAAACCACCGAGTTTACATTCGGCTAAAGCAAGAGAATGGCAAGACGGTAATCTGTATCATATAATTGTAAACGGTCAAAATGTAATGCCTTCGTACGAAACACAACTTACGCGGGATGAAAGATGGGCAATCGTTCATCATATAAGGGCGTTACAAAAAGCAAAGAATGCTTCCGAGCAGGAAATCCAATTGGTAAAAAAGGAGTCTTTAGAAAATGCAAAGTAATAATAGCTACACAAAAAAAGATTTACCTTTAGATTTAAGAAATCTCGGATTCACACTCCTTGTCGGGGGTATAATACTCGGCGTTATCGCATTTTTCCTTGATGAAACGAGAGCAATCTTTAATTATCTTTTATCGTTCGTTTTTATTGTAAGTATTGTTGTCGGCTGCTTATTCCTTGTTGCACTCGAATACGTCGCCGGTGCAGACTGGAGTACACCGATACGAAGAGTAAGTGAGTTCATTTCTTCATTTATTCCGTTGCTGGTTATTCTTGTAATACCGCTTTTGTTCAGCATGCACGATCTATTCCACTGGACACATGAAGAAGCCGTAGAGGGTGATAAAATTCTTCAGGGTAAATCACCCTACTTGAATATTGAATTCTTTATAATTAGAACCGTTCTATTTTTTGTTATCTGGAATCTGTTTTATTTCATTATTATTAGAAATTCAAGAAAGCAGGATAAAACCGGTGATCAATCCCTGACAAAAAAGAATATTATCTATTCGGCAATATTCATACCGCTGTTTACGATCACGATTACCTTTTTCTCTATCGATTGGATGATGAGTCTTGAACCGCATTGGTTTTCAACTATATTCGGAGTTTACTTCTTTGCAGGTTCGGTTGTAGGAGCTTTAGCTGCGGTAACACTTGCAACAGTTCTATTGAAAGAAAAAGGTTACCTGCATCCTAAAATGGTTGACGATCATTACTATAGTTTGGGAGCTTTACTTTTTGCGTTCATCAACTTTTGGGGATATATAGCTTTCTCTCAATACTTATTAATATGGTATGCAAATCTACCGGAAGAGACTTTCTGGTTCCTCGCAAGATGGGAAGGTGGATGGATTTTCATGTCAATCTTTTTAATAATAATTCATTTTGTCGTTCCTTATTCGCTGCTTTTATCCCAGCCGGCAAAAATGGATCCGAAGAGATTGAAGTTTGTCAGTATATGGATTTTATTTGCTCATTTAATCGATCTCTACTGGTTAATTATGCCGCAGATGCACTCGGAAAAATCGGGATATTTTTATACTATTCTTGAATTTGCATTCCCGATAGCTGCTATCGGAGGGTTGATACTCGTTTTCTTTTTTAATTCAAAGAAACAAAACCTTGTCCCTGTCGGCGATCCTAAACTTGATAGAGGATTAAATTTTAGATTATAATTATCAATGATGTGAAGATGAAATTAAAAGATTTATTCAGCTTAGAAAAACTATTAGAAAACCCAGTTGCAATCCTTGGTACGATTTATCCTTACTTTGCGTTTGTGATAATCGGTATCGGCTTTTTCTACATAAGCAACGTACCTGCCATTGTTCAAAATAAAGTAAAACCGGTGTTGGATGATTCATCGGCAGTTTATGTTGACTTATCACTTCAGGAACCGCGTGTTGCATCAGCAATAGATATGAATCTGCTTAAAGAACCTACTGCGGAAATGATTGACAAAGGGAAACAACTTTATGTTGCAAGCTGCGCCTCATGTCACGGTAATTCCGGCAAAGGTGACGGAGTAGCAGGAGTAGCATTAAATCCTAAGCCGAGAAATTTTACAGATTCCGAAGGATGGAAAAACAACTCTAAAATCACAGGGCTTTATCTAACACTTCAGAAAGGTATCCCCGGCGGTGGAATGTCTGCATACGATTTCATGTCAGCAGAAGACCGTGTCTCAATAATTCAATACATGAGAAAAGAATTAATACCTAATCCACCCGTGGATACGGATCAGGAACTTGCCGAACTCGATAAAACTTATAGTCTTTCTGAAGGAACAAAAGTCCCCGGGCAAATCCCGATAACAAAAGCAGAAGAATTGCTTCTCAAAGAGTTTGAACAGAATGAAGAAAAAGCTAAGTTGATTTTAGAAAAATTGAATTCGCTTCTGCCTGTTAGTCAAGAAGCAAAACTTTTTGTGAATGTTACAAACAACACATCCAAGGCAGTAACAACACTTTTGAACTCATCTGTTTGGATGGAGGGGCGGGATAAATTTTTAAGTCTGGCGGGAAGTGAATTAATTGATAACGGTTTTAACGTACGAATATTATCGTTATCGAATAGTGAATTAGACGTTCTTTATTCATTCATAAAAAATGTGTTTTCATAATGAAACAAAAAATAGATATAACATTCTTCAGAGCGGGGTTTTTAATAATATTCTTTTTTGCTTCTTTAATTCTGAATGCTCAAAGCAGTGAAGAGATTGAAGTGGGAATTGATGAACAGCTTGGCAAAATACTTGCTCTAGATTCAAAATTCTATAATGAAGCCGGAGAAGAAGTAACAGTTGCAAACCTTGTCGATAAACCGACGATTTTCATGTTTGTTTATTTTGATTGTCCCGGTTTATGCAATCCGTTAATGGCTGAGGTTGCCGCACTTATAGATAAAGTTGATTTAATTCCGGGGAAAGATTATCAACTTATTTCTGTTTCGATTGATGAGCGGGATGACTTTAAAGATGCGGCTTCAAAAAAAGCAAACTACCTTGCTGCAATAAAGAAAAGATTTCCTGCCGATGCATGGCGGTTTTTGACCGGTGAAGTTGATCAGATAAAGAAAATAACCGGTAGTGCGGGTTTCAAATTTAAAAAAGAGGGAGAGGAAATTGTTCACGCCGGGGCATTGATTATCACTTCGAAAGAAGGAAAAATAACACGGTACTTAATGGGAACTACATTTCTTCCTTTCGATATTAAAATGGCACTGCTTGAAGCAACCGAAGGAAAAGTTACTCCTACCGTAGCAAAAATTTTAAAGTTCTGTTACAGGTACGATCCGCAGGGAAGGCAGTACGTACTTAATATAACTTCAATCGCGGGAGCCGGAATAATACTTATGGCAATAGTTTTTGTGATTATTATATCTATTAAACCGGGGAGAAAAAATAAGGTTACAAAGGAATCTTAATATGAGTGGAACTAACTTAGTAGAAAATAACGGACATGTGAGTTACCTGGATTATCAGGGTAAACATAAAGGAATAAAAGCGTGGATTTTTTCAACCGATCATAAACGGATAGGATTACTTTATCTTATCTCAATGATGATCTTTTTTGCGGTTGGAGTTACATTCGGCTTCTTGATGAGGCTTGAATTGATTGCTCCCGGCAAAACCATAATGGATGCGCAAACTTATAATTCCTTCTTT
>DAIRET010000081.1:0-11924 GCA_036795455.1 Ignavibacteriaceae bacterium | reverse complement strand
CTTTTGGAAATGGGGATGAAAAAACGCCATCCTTTCGTTTGCAGCATTTTTTACTGCATTACGGAATTCCTGTTTTTCAACTAAGTCTAAAGGAGGATAACCAACGAGAGATAGTTCCGGGAAAACAACAAGTTCAGCCCCATCTTCTACACCTCTTTTGTAGCCGTCAAGAATTTTTTCTTGATTACCTTTAATATCACCTATAACCGGATTGATCTGACAAATTGCAATTTTCATTTATACTTTATTATTAATGTAAATTAAGAGTACTACCGCCAATAAACTCACGAATCACACTATCATTGGGTATAACCGAGTCATCTTCAACTGGGACAATACTATTCAAGAAATTAAATATTCTTTCTGCTCTTGTAAAGGCATCAACCCGTAAAGGATTGTCTTTGTATTCCGTAATCCATCCCGAAAACTCTTTTAATAATTTATGCCTGTAAAGTGAAAGTTCATACGGCATAGCGCTGTTGATTATAAAATCGGCTTTAGTATTGTAGGGAATAATATGCCGTAGTTCGCTATTCCGTACATAGTGCCAATGCTCAAGTGTTTGCTGTGGTTTATAAGCACGGTAAGCAGCATCCCTCAACATTCTTCTAATTAATCGAATATCTGTCCATTTGATATAGTTTCCTGCATTATCTTTCATTTGCAACAAAGGTTCAAGGTAAAGTCTGAATTTCGATTCATCTGGTATTGCTTCCGTCATTTTCGGATAAAGCCCGTGCAGACTATCAATTAAAAGAATCTCATCTTTTTCAAGTTTCATTTTAGTTTGATTTAATGTTCTTTTACCGGTTTTGAAATCGTAATAAGGAATTACAACTTCTTTACCGCTGCACAATCCAGCCAGGTGCTCGTTTATTAATTCAAGGTCAAGTGCTTGAGGGGTTTCGAAATCGTAGTCGCCGAATTCATCTTTCGGGTGCATTTCGAGATCATAGAAATAGTGGTCTACAATCAATGGAACGAATTTAAACCCTTTTCTTTTTAATCTCTGCTCAAGTTTTAATGTAGTTGTAGTTTTACCGGAAGAAGAAGGACCGGTTACAATTACCATTTTAATTCCATTAGAGCGTGCGATTATCATTTCCGCAGCGGTATCAAGTTCGTTTTCATATGCAGTTTCGGACTCGGTAATTATGTTTTTGTATTCCCCATTTTTAACACGCTCGTTATAATGCTTAACTGTATGAAGATTATGTGAAGAAGCCCAATCAAGGACATGCCAGATTTTTACCCATGGAATATTTTCGGAAGGATTTGAAGCTCTTTCCCTGTCTGCTTCTCTCTTTTTAGCTCTATCAGCACGGTAAATTATATATGCTTTAGCTACTTTAGCGTGTCCTTCTTCTATCAGCACTTTTTCTACCACATCCTGAATTTCTTCAATATGGGGATAACAACCTTCGGCGCATGTTTTCTCAAGTTCGCGGATTACCGAGTTGCTCAACTCCTCAGCTTTTTCTTTATCCCTTCCGCCGACTTCAACTGCGGCGCGAAAAATAGCATTGATAATTCTTTCTTTACTGAAGGGAACAAGTGCCCCGCTTCTTTTTATTACATGGGTTATTCGTGACATTTTATTTCCTATTTATTTCTTGAAATAGTTTCTATTCAACTTCTAAACAACTTTTATAGTAGAAATAATTCAATTTATTTACTGTTGCAAATTTAAGGATAAATAAGGGAGTTCTTAAAACAAATTGTACTTTTTCAGAGACGGGTTTAGTATATTTGGACGTTTTTTGTTAAAGTTTAATGTAATCTATCTATAACTGATAGATAAGACCAATAGGAAATAAGATGAAAATTTATTCGAAAAAAGAACTCAATAATTATAATCAGTCGCTAACTTATGACGACATTAGTTTAATCCCAACCGAAATTTCACGTATTCGCTCCAGGAATGAAGCTAATACAGCTTCAGTTTTTTTAGGTGAAAACTTAACTGTGCCTGTAATTTCAAGCCCGATGGATACAGTAACCGGACTTGAAATGGCAAAAGAATTAGCCTCGCTCGGTTGTATCGGTATCCTAAACCGGTTTAACTCTTCTTTGAATGACATTCTTAACACGGAGAGTAGAAATGGAATCAAAGCCGTCTCGGTAGGTTTAACAACAAGTGAAGAGATTATCGCCAAGCTGGCAGAAAGAAAATATCTTATATGTATCGACACTGCAAATGCAAGCAATAAAGAAGTACTGAACAAATCCGAAGAAATTAAAAAGAAATATGATGTTAAGTTAATCGTCGGTAATATTGCAAACGGGGCAACACTGAAACAGCTTGAAGATGCGGGAGCGGATGCTGTAAGAGTTGGAATAGGTTCGGGAAGTGTATGTTCAACCTCAATACAAACAGGTATAGGAATCGGTCAGGTTTCTTCAATCCTTGATGTATATTTTACGCGTGAAGAACAAAAATTAAAAATAAAAATAATTGCCGACGGCGGAATTAAAAGCGCCGGAGATACATCAAAAGCTTTAGCACTTGGAGCGGATGCTGTAATGCTCGGTAGAATGCTTGCAGGTACAAAAGAAACTCCCGGCGAAGTAATTAAGTATAACGGACAATTATGGAAAAAATACAGAGGCTCTGCTTCGTATGCAGTAAAGATGAGAAATGAGTTCATTGAGGGAGAAGAAACAATGGTTCCGTACAAGGGAGCAGTTAAAAATGTAATTAACAGTATCTCGGACGGTTTAAAGTCGGCTATGAGTTATATGAACTGTTTCTCAATTGAAGAACTTAGGCAGACAGAATCTTTTGCCGTGCTAAGCAACTATTCGTACCTTGAAAGATTACCCAAAGCCTAACTTTTATGAATAAGCTAAAATCCGATTTCGATTCAATACTTTCATATGCAATTGAATCCGTAAAACCGGCAGCTTTATTCAAAAGGAATATTACTCGAAATGAAAGTCTTATCACATTAAATGATAAGACTTTTTCTTTAAATGATTACAAAAAGATTTATGTTATAGGCGCCGGCAAAGCCGCTGCTTCTATGGCTGTTGAAATAGAAAAATTGATCCACGAAAAAATTACTGGCGGAATTGTTATTACAAAGTACGGACATTCATTACCGACAGTAAAAATTAAAGTATTTGAAGCCGGACACCCTGTTATTGATGAGAATGGGATAAATGCTACCAATAAAATAATAGATTTAATTTCAAATTTAGAAGAGGAAGATTTGGTTATTTGTTTGGTCTCCGGTGGCGCTTCTGCATTAATGGAGTTACTGCCGGATTCAATTGATTTGAAATCATTGAGAGAAATAAATCAACTCCTCCTTAAAAGCGGTGCAGACATTGAAGAAATAAATACAGTTCGTAAATCTCTCTCTTTAATAAAAGGGGGAAGAATATTGGAAAAGACTTTCCCTGCCACTACAATCTCGTTAATAATTTCGGATGTAATAGGTGATTCTATAACAACTATAGCCTCCGGTTTAACCCAACCGGAAATACCTGATTATTCGAAAGCGTTAAAAAGCTTGAGTAAATATTCACTTCAAAACAAAGTACCCGGAAGCATTCTCAAATATTTAACCAATAAACGAGAAAATGAAGGAGGTATAGTTGAGTACTCTCCGGAGAAATTATACAATTTCATTATCGGAAATAATGATGATGTTATCTGGTATGCTGAAAACAAAGCGGTTGAACTGGGATATAATGTAATTCTCTTTCACGATAAACTAAAAAACGAAGCCCGTAATTCTGCTTTTGAATTTACAACATCTGTAAAACAACTACTCGGGAAAAACGAATATAAACTACCGCTCTGCTTTATTACAGGCGGTGAAACTACAGTTACAGTTAAAGGTTCGGGGAAAGGAGGACGCAACCAGGAATTCACCCTTGCATGTCTGCAAGCATTTGGCAGTAGTAATAATGATTTCATTCTTGGCAGTATCGGAACAGACGGAACAGACGGAGAGACTGATGCAGCCGGTGCATTTATTACAAACGAAACTTTTGATGCAATATATAAAATTGGAATTTCTCCCCAACCATTCCTCGAGAATAATGATTCTTATAATTTCTTTAAGAGGGTGAACGGCTTAATTAAAACCGGTCCAACATATACCAATGTGATGGATATTGTAATATTATTAATAGCCTAAAATTAAATTACCCTTCAACAATAGTTGATAGAATTCCCATATAATTATCCATATAATTCCCGGCAATATCTCCCGATTTCGCTTCAACAATTAATCTTATCAGCGGTTCTGTAATTGATTTTCTGAAATGAGCCGAATGATCCGGGAAATCAATTCTTAAACCATCATCCTTATTGATTTGTTCACCGTGGAACCTATTGTAAAGCAAATCAATAATTTCATCGGGGTTTTTATTAGTAAGTCCAATTTTCTTTTTAACAACTGAATATTGAGGCAATGTTTTTTTCAGCGCATCCATCGTTCCACCGAATTCAAGAAGTTGTTGGAGAGTAATAGCTATACCGACAAGCGCATCTCTACCATAGTGAAGTTCAGGATAAATAACCCCTCCGCTCCCCTCTCCGCCAATAATCGCATTTACTTCTTTCATCAATTTAACAACGTTCGCTTCTCCAACGGGTGAACGAAAAACCTTACATCCATAAGTTGATGCAATATCCTCGACTCCTCTTGTTGTTGATAAATTAACTACTACATTCCCTTTTTCTTTTGATAATATGAATTTAACCGCTAATGCAACTGTGTTCTCTTCGCTGAATGGTTCTCCTTTATCGGTAATAAGAACAAGTCTATCAACATCGGGGTCAACTACAACACCTAAATCAGCATTCGAATCTTTTACGGCTTTCATTGTAGTAGTAAGATTTTCAGGTAAAGGCTCGGGCAGCCTCGGGAAAATACCACTGCTATCGCAATTCATCTCAATAACATCACACCCTAAATCTCTAAGTAATTCCGGGACTATCTTAAACCCGGCTCCATTAACACAATCAACAAGAATACGGAATTTTCTCTTTTTTATTGCTGCAACGTCAATATGTTTCAGATTTAGCACAGCATTTTTATGAACGCTTATTCCATTTGCGTAATAGGAATACTTCCCCAGTTCATTCCATATTTTGAACTTATTCTGAGTTGAATTAACAAGATTATTTAATAAAGAAAACTCTTCCGGTGATAAAAACTGTCCCGATGAATTCATCAGCTTTAACGCATTCCATTCATTAGGGTTATGGCTTGCAGAAATTGCTATTCCGCCAGATGCTTTTTCCGATTTTACTGTATATTGAACTGTCGGGGTAGGACAGATGCCAATATCAATTACATCCAATCCTTTTGCAAGTAAAGTACCAACACAAATATTCCTGACCATTTCGCCGGAAATTCTTGAATCGCGTCCAACAATTATCTTTCCTTTCCCGGTAAAGTCGGCAAATGCAGAAGTATATTTAACAATTGATTCAGGGTCTAATCCATTCCCCACAATCCCTCTTAAACCCGAGATACTGAACATTAATGTAGCCATAAAGTTCTCTTAATTTTGTATTTTAGACAACCAAATTTACAAAAATTCTCATCATTAATAACCTTTTTTTGTTGACTGATATATAAAAGTGGTGGTATTTTCGTAACTAAGGTTTAAGATGTTAGTTTAATTTAATCACTAACATCGCTATTGTTAAATGTATGGAGTAAAATATGCAGAATAAGCGAATACTTATTTTTTTCTTTTCTTTATGTCTCTTCTTAATTAATCAAACAATTTTTCCACAAGCCAGTGGAAAAATTGCAGGAAAAATTACAGATGCAGATAATGGAGAAGCAATACCTTTTGCTAACGTATTTGTTGAAGGTACAACTTTAGGAGCCGCTGCTGATGTAGACGGTAATTATGTTATTCTTAATATCCCTCCCGGTGTGTTCTCTGTAACTGCATCGGTTGTAGGTTATCAAAGAATTACTGTTAGTGATGTCAGAGTAAATGTTGACTTCACAACAAGATTGGATTTCAAACTCAGTACCGGGGCTTTCGAGCTTGCGGCTGTTGTTGTTCAAGGAGACAGAAATCCTTTAATTAGACAAGACTTAACAAATCCGACAGTATCAATTAATGCAGAAAGCATTCAAGAATTACCTGTTGACCAGATAAGTGATATAATAAAATTACAAGCCGGTGTTGTTACCGGTAATGACGGAACTATCCACGTTAGAGGTGGTCGTTCAAATGAAATATCATTTACTTTAAATGGAATTTCACTAAACGACCCTTATGAAAATTCAAGTTCTATCGGAATTGCTACAAATGCAGTTCAAGAGGTATCGGTTTCTACCGGAACTTTCAGCGCTCAGTACGGTAACGCACTCAGCGGTGTTGTTAATTACGTTACTAAAGAAGGTGGCGATAAATATACTTTCAGTTTAAGAGGGTATGCCGGTGATTACGTTTCATCAAAAACATCCCTTTTCAAGGATATAGAAAAGTTAGACATTCTTAATAGAGGTCGTGCAGAAGCAACTTTTGGCGGACCTCTACCGGGATTGAAAGACGGTAGATTTTATTTATCGGGCGTATATGAAAATTTCAAGGGAATTTATGTTGGTGAAAGACTATATCTGCCAAGTGATTCTTACCTATCACCCGATAATTTCAGCGGAACTGACCCAAGAAAAAATGTTTCAACTGCTGCTTATTTCTTTAATCCTTATGACCCGACAAGTTTAGGGCTTCCTTCCGGTGATGGAGAAATTGAACCGATGAATTACTCGAGAAGTTTGAATTTACAAGGTAACTTGAGTTATAAATTCTCCCCTACATTAAAGATGAAATATGAAGTAGTTTATGATTATGGTAAAAGAAGAGAATATGAAAGAGCATATACTTATAACCCGGACGGATTAGGTTCAACATATTCCGACGGATTAGTTAATTCGGTTGATTTTACACATACGGTTGACCAGAACATTTTTTATACAATAAAATTATCAACCGGTTACAACAATGTAAAATACTATTTATATGAAGACTTAAATGACCCCAGATATTTACCAACAATTTATAGAAATACAATCGGTAACACGATTTATTATGCTGGCGGAACAGATAACTGGAGGTCTTTCAGAACTACAACAACTCACGGAATAAAAGGTGATCTTGTTGCCCAGTTATTCAAAATTCACGAAGTAAAATTCGGATTCGAATTCAGACTTCACGAGCTGAAATACGAAGGTTATAACGTTCAAGTAGGAAAACTTACGTCGACAGGCGATTTTGACGCAAACATAACCAACAGTGATCTTCTTTATGATCCGAATTTAGTATTATTAAGACAAAAACCAACCTCGCCTGCTTTATACACAGATTATTTATTCAAGCCGAAAAACTTTTCAGCATATCTGCAAGATAAGATCGAATTCGAGTCATCTTTTATTCTTAATGCAGGTTTAAGGTATGAATATTTCGACCCTGCAGCACAGTATAATGATGCAGTTTCAAGAAATCTAACAGACGAACAGTTTGGTTTTATGAATGCATATCTTAAAGAAGCAAAAATAAAACAAACATTATCCCCGCGTATTAGCATGTCTTATCCAATTACGGACCGTGCGATTATAAGATTGTCTTATGGACATTTTTACCAGATAGGTTCTCTTGCAAGTTTGTACAGAAACCACCAGTATTTTGTTACTAACGTCGGTACAAATCCTTCATTCGGGAATCCCAATGTGGAACCACAAAAATCAGTTCAATATGAAATTGGTTTACAGCAACAATTAACCGATGACTTTAAAATTGACATTACCGGTTTTTATAAAGATGTTAGCAATTACATCTATACTCAATCAATATATACCGAAACCGGTCGTCAGTACAATCTTCTTTCGAACCTTTCATACGCGAATTCGCGTGGTTTAACAATATCACTATTAAAAAGGAGAGTACCCGGAAGTTTGTTCTCAGCATCACTTGATTACACATTCTCAATTAGTGAAGGAAATAGAACAGAACCATCCGAAGAACTTTTCTTTAGCGAACAATCCGGAAAACTAACAGAGACTTACCTTGTTGCATTGGATTTTGACAGAGCACATGTTATTAATGGAACAATTTCATTAACCCAACCCGATGACTGGAATCTCGGATTCGTATTCAGTTTACAAACCGGAACACCTTATACACCGAGTTTACCTTCAAATTTGGTTCAAATTCGATATGAACAAAACTCAGCAAGCCAGCCTTTGAACTGGAATGTTGACCTCAAATTTGAAAAGTACTTCTCTTTCGGTCCTTTCAACTATTCGGTATTCTTACAGGTAGAAAACCTTTTCGATACAGAAAATGAAAGATATGTTTATGCCAGTTCCGGTAGAGCACTATCAAATGTTGAACAAATTCAGAATCCTTATGAGTTTAGTGACATTAAACGCAGAATTGAAAGAGGCGACAAGGGATTGTTCGGAATTGATCAAGTAAACAATTACTACTCTCAAAGACCAGAACGTGTTTCAAGACCGAGAGAAGTTAGACTTGGTTTCTCAATTATATTTAACTAATCAAGATTTGAGGATATAATGAAATTTAAGATTAAATATCTTGCTATAACTTTAGCATTACTCTTTTTTGTGAATCTTTCCTTTGCCCAGCAAAAAGATGAGTATGGTAATTATAACATCAAAAAATTGTCTTACGAAGATATGGTAAGAATTTTCGGCGATGTTTATAAACCGGGCAAAGTATTCAAAACAGCCGGAGAACCGAAAGAAATTAGGGAAACTATTATAAACGGAAATAAAATTACAGTAGTTGTTTTCAACTACGCTTCAATCTGTAAACCTAATTATCTTGGTAACGTTGCAGACTTAGTATGGAACGGCTTAGGATCCGGATTCGAATTCGGTCCGCTTGCAGCCGGTGAAGTTACTAACCCTAAAGATGACGGAACAAAAGATACAATTAGAATCGTAAGCGATTCATTTATTTTAACAACACAAGGTACTTATTCACCGGACGGAACACTAAAGTGGGGCTGGCTGCCGAAATCGGGTTACGCAGATCCTACTTCAAAGGAAATTGCAAGACTGAATGCCCCGGACAATAATGGAGACGGTAAACCGGATTCATGGCCTGAAAGATGGTACTCGCAAGGTGCCGGTAAATATGTTTGGCCAGCATTCCTTGGTGATATGGCTACAGCGCCCGACGAAGAAGTCTATTTTGTAGTTGATGACTATACAAATGCAGAATTTCCATATTACCCTTTCCCATCAGATACTTTAAAAAGAGGTCTCGGATTGGATATGGAAGTTAGGATAATTCAATTTAATAACCCGCTTGCAGCCGACATAGTTTTCCTTGTTTATCAAATTACAAACGCAAGTGAAAAAGATATTCCAAGAATTCATTTCGGAATGCATGGCGACCCGCACATAGGCGGTCCTTCTGATTACAACGACGACAGAGCATACTTTATTCCACCAAGAGGTCCACTTGCTGATCCTTATCCTCAAAGAGCAAGAAGTATGGTTTACGGCTGGGATGACGATATGAAAGGCGAAGGTGGTAGACCTGCCGGTTATTTCGGATGGAAATTCCTTGAATCACCTTCCGATGCTTTTAACGGAATTGACGATGATGATGATGGTATAAGAGATGAAACTCCGTTTAACTCTGCCGGTCAGTATATTGATGGTATAGTTATTCCTTTAGTTACTCCAAACATATCAGACTTAGCTAAATATACAGCAGTTTACGGTACACCAAAACCCCGTTGGGAAGGTGATGAAGACGGCGATTGGGATGCGGATTTACATGACGTCGGTATAGACGGTATTGGACCGGATTCCCCGAACTATCCTGGTCCGGATTACGGCGAAGGAGACGGAAAGCCATCTCAAGCATGGTATCTGGATGTTAATAACAATGACCAGTACGATGATGGTGAACCGCTTTCTGATGAAAGAATTGCCGGATACAAATGGGCAGGTTCCGAACCTAACTTCGGTTTAAGAGATATTTCGGAATCCGATCAAATGGGATTGTTAAATTTCCATGCTGCAACTTATACAAACTCTTTACCTAATGTTCCAAAAAATACAACTCTTATGTGGGAATGGTTATCATCTACTTCAATTGACCCTGACCAGGAGTTGTTAAATAACCCGGGCGACAATATCTTTAACTTCGGTACAGGTCCGGGAACACTTGGTTTAGAGCAAGGTGAAACTCAACGTTTTTCTATGGCTATTTTATTCGGATGGACATTAAGCGATCTTTTACTGAATTCCGAGACTTCTACAAGAGTAGTTGAAGCAGATTACAGGTTTGCTCAACCACCGAACAAACCTATTGTTAAAGCTGTTGCAGGCGATGGTAAAGTTACTTTATACTGGGATTCAAAAGCTGAACAATCGGTTGATCCATTGTCCGGTAAGAAAGACTTCCAGGGCTACAAAATCTATAGAAGCCAGGATTATTCATTCTCGGATGTATATACGATTACAGACGGAAACGGAATTCCTTTCTTAGGACAACCATTATTCAATCAGAATACAGGTAAGTACGCAAGATTCGACTTGGTTGATTCGTTAAGTGGTTTTCACCCGGTTGAGTATGCCGGCAGAGCAGTAAAATTCTATGTTGGTGATAATACAGGTTTGGTTCACGAATACGTTGATTCCACAGTTAAAAACGGTGTTACATACTACTACGCAGTTGTTTCTTACGACGGCGGAAGTCTTGAAGCCGGGAAAGAATTACCTCCTACGGAGTGCCAGTCCGTAATTCTAAAAGACCCGATTACACAAAAATTAATTTATGATGTTAACACTGTAGGAGTTACTCCAAATCCATTGAGTGCTGGTATGGTAGGCGCTGCAGCCGGTGTAAACGGAGCTCTTACTCCTTTGAACAATACAAACTCCACTGGAGAAGTTACAGTTAAAGTAATGAATGATCTTGCAGTAGCGGACAAACAATACTACGTTACATTCCTAACGGACTCTATGTACAATGTTCTTGATTCTACTGGAACTACAGAAACATTTATCTCAAAAGATACTGTTTTCGTTAATTTGAGAAACATGGATTTAATTGAAACCAGTGTTGAAGTATTCGATATGAGTGGAAATGTAATCAATCCTTCACTATATGAAGTGAGTACAACAGGTAAAATTAAAGGTGCAACTCAAGGAAGTTTACCTGCAAATCAAGAATTCAAGATTAAATACAGACACTATCCTGTATTCAATAGTAAAAACATTGATGGTCAAGATTCAAATCCCGATTTCAGCGGGTTGAAAATCTACTTTAAGAATGATACTCTTTCATTAGACAAAACAGGTTCTTCTTTCAAGAGAACAGAAATTAATCTTAAAGATTCTCTCTTCAATTCAACTGTCGGTAGCTTCGTTAAGTACAGAGGCGACTGGAAAATTGAATGGCTGGGTCTCGATACATTAGCAGATGGTTCATGGAAGTTCCCGGGTGATACAGTAGCTTCTACAACAAGACCGAATGATAAAGTTCTTGTTTGTCCGTTCAGAATTACAAATTACTGGGAAAACATTCCTGCTAATTATCTTCTGAAGGAACTGATTCCTACAAGGAACAACAACAGATGGGATTGGGGTGAATCAATCGTTCTTAGAGGTTCATCAGCAACTGGAAATCAGACTTCTTATGAATTAGTATTCACTTTACCCGATTCAGGTGTTACACCAAACTTACCTGCTGCAGGTGATGAGTATTGGGTAAAAACTAAAAAACCATTTAGACAAGGAGATCAATTCTTCTTCGAAACAAAAGCAAGCGAATTTAAACCGGAACTTGCAAAATCAGGCATGGATAATATCTACGTTGTTCCTAATCCTTACGTAGCTTTTAACCCTGCGGAAAAACCGGGACAAACAGCTAACCTTAGAGGAGAAAGAGTTCTACAA
>DAIRET010000080.1:0-12136 GCA_036795455.1 Ignavibacteriaceae bacterium | reverse complement strand
TTACTTAAAGAAAAAACAAATCAACTTTTCAAAGTTACTGTTAATAATGAAGAGTTTTTAACTTCTTCCGCGATTCAAAATAAATGGACTGAGATTTTATCAATATCTTTTGATAGTGAACTTCACGACCATCTTGCAAATTCAATTGATGAAGATGATTTTATCACTCTTGGTAATTCCCTTATATCATCGCTAAATACTTATAGAGATGAAAGTCCTATCAGATTTGTATATAGTTATTTAAATATATTTAGATTAAGTACATTCCTGGTGAAACTTAAGCATACTAAGAAGTGGGAAGTCATAATAAAAGACTTAATTCAATTTAGTAACTTTAATTTTGTATCACTTTTTCAACAAAGAAAAAATCAATATGGAAGCAAATCATTATTTAAGGTTATTTCCGGGAAAAAGATTCTTAATTATTCTTGGGAACATACATGGGAGCATATAACTGATTTTTCTTTAGCACTTATACATCAATTAGATAAAACTGGAAGCACGAATAGTAAAGTTGCTTTTTTAATGGAGAATTCTATTGAAATGGCTTTTTTAGACCTTGCTTGTCTTACAACCGGGATCGTAAATGTTATGATTCCTGCTAATACTGTTGATGAACATATAAAATTCATTCTTAACCAAACAAAAGCAGAGGTAATTCTTGTATCAAATGAGAAGTTACTTGTGAAAATTCAAAAGGTTAAACAAGACACTACATATTTAAAGCAAGCTATCATTGTTCATGGGACAAGTTCAGATAATTGGGTTATGAACTTTAAAGAATTCTTAGTTTTCGATAGAAGTTTATATACAGAAGATTTAATTAAAAAGCGGAATTTACTTGAAATAAATGATTTAGCTACTATTATGTATACTTCTGGGACAACAGGTGAGCCTAAGGGAATAATGTTTTCTAATTTGAATATTGTCTATAAAAGATTTTGTAGAGCAATGGCATTACCGTGTATTTCAGATAAAGATAGATTTTTAGCCTACCTACCTCTATTCCATACTTTCGGACGTTATCTTGAAATGACCGGGAGCATATTTTGGGGAGCAGAATATATTTTTATGGAAAATCCTTCAATTGAAACTCTGCTTGATAATGTGGCAATTGTTAAACCAACTGTTTTTATTAGCATTCCAAAAAAATGGATGCAACTTTATGAGCATATTCATTCCAAGGTAGATGTTGAATTCGCTGATGAAAAAGTAATAAAAGATGTAGTTGATACAGCTACAGGTGGCAAACTAAAATGGGGTTTATCCGCTGCCGGCTTTCTATCGCCGGAAATTTTCACATTCTTTCAAAAATACGGAATTGAATTGATGAGCGGATTCGGGATGACTGAAGCTACAGGCGGAATAACAATGACTCCACCAAGAAAATATATCGAAAACTCTCTTGGTGTTCCCCTACCCGGTATTGATGTTAAATTAGCGGAAGATGGTGAGTTGCTAATCAAAGGTAACTATGTGATGATCGGCTATTTTGGCGAAGAAAACTCAAAAACCTTTAATGAAGAAGGCTGGTTTGCTACCGGCGATATAATGACAAGAAACCATTATGGGTATTACTTTATAATCGATAGAAAAAAAGAGATTTACAAAAATGTAAAAGGTGAAACAGTTGCTCCCCAAAAGATAGAGAACTTTTTTAAGGACTTTGATTTTATTCATCAAGTATTTTTAGTCGGAGACCATAAACCGTTTAACACACTGCTTATTTATCCGAATTTCGAAGCTGAAATATTTAATACTTTGAAAAAAGACAATCAAAGTATTAATGACTATTTTGCTTCTGTTGTTGTATCAATCAACAAGTTCCTCTCCCCTTTTGAGAGAATTATCGACTTCAGAATTATTGACCGTCCTTTCTTACTTGAGAAAGAAGAAATTACTCCCAAAGGGACTTACAAACGCTGGATTATTGAGAATAACTTTACTCACATAATTAATGAGATGTACTTAAAGAATTATATGAGTCTGAATTGGAACGGATTTGAAATAAGAATACCAAATTGGTTTTTAAGAGAAAAGGGCTGCTTGAACAGGGATGTTGTTATTGATGATAAATCAATTGCTATTCCAAAGTTTAATATTACTCTTAATCTGGACTTAATAGAGAATAATGTAGTCAGAATCGGAGATTATTTTTACACATTTGAAAATAGTAAAATAGATTTCCAATCGCTTTTAACTAACCCTGAACTATGGCTTGGGAACAAGAATCTTTATGATTTTACTGGTGATTCGATAATTCGGTGGTACAGGCTTCCCGACAACAACTGTAAAATTGAGTTCCATTCTTCTGTAGGTCAATCTACAATAGATAACAATTTTAAACTTAGTTTTAGTCAGATACTTTATTCTGATGAAAAATCTTTTAATGGGTTACATGCCGCTATAATTCATTTGCAATCAACCGATGAGATAAATGCATTAATGGCTATCACATACTTAAAACAAATAATTGAGGATGATTCGCTTGTAATTTATAGAGCCTCACTTAAAATGCTTCAGCGACCGATATTAACAAGTTTTACTGAAGTGAGAAGAGAATTACTTAGGACTTCATCAACAGTTTTCAAAGGAAAAGAATTTCTGAAGATACTAGAAACTTATCTGAGCTTGAATTTTAATATTCTTGATGAACACATGATTCAACACATTGTGGATAATGTAACGGATGAGGAGTTGAATTCAATCGAGATATTATTGAATAATAATATCAATACCACATCACACGAAGATGCACTAACAAAAACTCCAATTCCTTCTCTGTTCGAGTTGTTATGTAGTTATGGAGTTTATCATCCAACGAGGTATGAAAAACTAAGACAGACTTTTGTTAAATACCAGATAATGAAAGAATATGAGGAACTGGTATTAATTGCCGCTCGCACAAGAAGGAAAATGAGAGAAGGTTTTAGAAATTGGCTTGGAAGCAATCTTAAACTGGCAGTTGACCCTGAAACTGGTTCTGAATACAGATGGAAGGATGTAATTGTTTTTGATGATGCAGTAAATGAGAATGATAAGAAGCAGATTATAAGAGCATGTACTGAAACTGTACTTATCCGCGAAGCGATTTTCCTTTTCTCCAAAGGGATTCTTGTAGGGTTGAACAATATTTTACCGGGAGGCATTTATATTTCATTATTCAGAGTATTTCCTGAAAAAACAATATACAAAGCCGTTATTCAAACAAGGCATCAAGGTTCTTTTGAAATACTTCTTAATCTTTACAACGAGAGTTACAGGGAAACAATTCTGGAAGAAATTAACTGGCTGATACTTGCCGGTTCACGTTACTTTATAACTGAATTGATTGAAGATTTCGGCGGCTTTTGGGGTGATTATAACCTCTGGACTGCTCGTTATATGCCGGGTGAAACTGTTGAAAGATATTTTCTTAAGGAATTAAAGAAGAAAGATAGTTTCCTTGACATGAAACTATTAAGCATCTGGCCTTTCTTTATCTGGAATACTTCAGCAGCCCACTTTAATTTTATAAGACTTACTGGACGACGGTTAGAACTTGCTAATCCTTCCCCGGATAACTTCATCGTTCCTTTTCATGATTATCAAACTGGAACAAGAGTGGTGTCTTTTTCCGAAAGGAAAATCTCTTCTACGTTAATTGATACATTCGACAATTATTATCGAAAATTTATACTCCCTATCGAAAACAAATACCCGGTATTGAAACAGATTTCATGCTGGAATTATATCTTTTCAGGATTGATTAATTCCGAAGGACTTGATATAGGAATGAAAATGCTTCATGATTACAGGGAGGAGCTAATTAACTTCGGTGGATTTGAATATCTTGATGATGTTTTGAACAAACTTGATCTTTTCGTAAAGACTGTAAATGAATTCGGATTTATGCCAAAACCTCTTTATTTCGCAATTAAAAGATTCATTAGATGGAGCAATTTGAATCATGATGCTTCTTCAACTGCAAAAGCGGAGACTCTTCATGACCTTTATGAAACATATCATCTTACACAACTCGAAAAAAACTATCCCGATACAAGAACACGTTTCTTCTTTGAGACTGTCTTTTTTAGTTCAAGTGATGACTTCAAAGGATTCATTACCGAACTTCTAACCAGGCAGCGTGCAGGAGCCTCGGTTGAAGAAATTAATACAATGATTGCCGATGTTAAATTGCGGTTTGAATTAAATTCCGAAGAAGAGTATTTCTTAACCAGGTTATTGTATCCTTACTTAAAACCGGGAGATAATGCAATTCTTATGAAAGCAAAAGCTGAATCCGAAAAAGGTACAAATTTAGTCGTTCAATATGAGGATAAAGACGGCAATAGTTTTGTCGTACGTAAACCTGTAACACCAAAGGAAATTTCCAAACTACATCAATTGTTTATCGAATCCAATCTGATTGTGAATTTCAAACCTGAACATCAATTTCTCGTTGCCATTTCGGAACGAGAGTATATTATCGGTGGATTATTTTACTATGCTTCTGATAAAGAAAATGTAAGAATGGAAAAAATTGTAGTTTCCTCAAAGTACCGCGGTAAAGGGATTAGTGAATTCTTGATGACAGACTTTATGAACCGCTTGAAAAGCGAAAACTTTAAATCAGTTTCTACCGGATTTTTTAGACCAGAGTATTTTTACCATTTCGGTTTTAAAATTGAGAAGAAATATTCGGGATTAGTAAAAGAATTGGTTTAGCTTTCAGTAAACGTTTAGCCTATTATTACTTCAAAACGAACGAAGGAACGAAAAAAAACTACTTTCTCTTTCGAATATCATTTTTGTAGTAGTTTTTAACCATCTTACCAAAAACTTTTTCTTTTTTTCTTCGTTCAACCACAGTTGATTCAAAATACGCTTTCTCTTTTTCCATCTTCAAATAATTCTTATATGAGTTTTCATCGATTTCTCCGTTTTGAACTGCTTCAATTACTGCACAACCTATTTCGTGGATGTGGGTACAATCTTTGAATTTGCAGTTTTCAGAAAGCGTAATTATTCTATCGAAAGTGCTTTCTAAGCCACTGCCCAAATCTGCAATTCCTACTTCACGCATTCCGGGATTATCGATTAACAAACTGCCGTTTTCAAGAATAATCAATTCTCTATGTGTCGTGATATGTCTTCCTTTATTGTTGCTCTGGCTAATAGCATCTGTTTTCATTATTTCTTTATCGGATAGATTATTCAATAAAGTTGATTTTCCAACTCCTGAAGAACCAAGCAGACAATATGTTTTACCCTTTTCAATAATCTGGTTTAAACTATCATATCCATTTTGGGTTTCGTTACTTAAAGCAATAACTGGAACATCACTTATTCGCAACTTAATGCTCTCTACTATTTCAGAAACTTGTTGTTCATCTATCAAATCTGTTTTAGTCAGAATAATTATAGGATTCACTTTCGATGAGTAACAAATCGTCAAGTATCTTTCAAGTCGATTAATGTTAAAATCTCTATCTACAGCCTGTACTAAAAAGGCATAATCAATATTTGTTGCAATAACTTGAACTTCTCCGAACTGTCCTATAGCCTGTCTTTTAATTATTGAGGTTCTTGGAAGTATTTTGTGAATAATTGCCAATTCAGAGTCATACACCATAGTTGCAACCCAATCACCGACTGCAGGAAAATCTTCTCTGCTCTTCGCCGTAAATCTCATATTGCCTGTTATTTCAGCGTCGAATTCACCTTGTTCTGTTTTGATAATATATCTTTCTTTATGTTCGGCAATAACTCTTCCGACCTCCATGTTGTTAATTTTTTGCTCTATTCTGTATTCTTCAAGTTTTTTATGATAACCAAGGTCTGCCAAATTCATTGCTGATCTTTTCTTTCTTCTGTTTTTGAGTGAATATAAAGTTTGATTTTTCTTGCTTTACTTTTTCCGATTGCTTTTGCCAGTTCTTCTTCACCTGTATTGAAAACAGATTCAAGACTGCCGAATTCTTTAAGTAATTTCAACGCAGTACTTTCCCCAATACCTTCTATCGAAGTAAGTTCAGTTGATATAATTCTCCTGCTCCTTTTTTTGCGATGAAACGTAATGGCAAAGCGATGTGCTTCATCTCTTATTTGTTGCAATAATTTTAATGCCGATGATGTTTTCGGTATCAAAACGGATTCTTTCTGTTCAGGTAAAAATACTTCTTCAAGTCTTTTTGCCAAACCAATTATACTAACGTCTTTTATTTCAAGTTTATTAAGAATAGCCACGGCAGAAGAAAGTTGTCCTTTGCCACCATCAACCATAATTAAATCTGGGAATATATCGTTGTTGTCTTTTAGCTTTTTATACCTTCTTCCGATAACTTCTTCCATACTTGCGAAATCGTCAGGTCCGGTAACTGTTTTAATAATGAACTTTCTATATAGACTTTTTTTAGGTTTTGCATCCACAAAAACCACAAGACTTGCAACTGCATCGCTCCCTTGCAGATTAGAAATGTCAAAACATTCTATCCTTTTGGGCAGTTTTTTCAATCTTAAATCCCTTTGAAGCGCTGCAAGCGTAAAAGGTACTCTCCCCTCTTTTTTCATTTTTTGTATTTGAATTTCTTTCAATTGAAGAATAGCATTCTCTTTACACATTTTTACAAGTGATTTTAACTTACTTGTTTTCTTGGGAACAATTATTCTCAGTTTTCTTTCAATCTTTGTTTGTAACCATTCTTTAATCAAATCAATTTCAAAAGGTTCACTCTCAAGCACGATTTCAGGAGGGATTTCAACTGCTTCGTTGTAGTATTGCTTTAATACTGCTGATAAAATAGTATCTATCGATTCATCACTTTCTATAACAAGTTTTAGCTGTTTCTTCCCGATTAGTCTTCCGTTCCTAATGTTGAAAATAGTACAGGCCGAGTCTTTCCCTTCGAATGCGACTGCAATAATATCCCGGTCTTCAAAATCATCGCTAACAATTTTCTGCTTTTCAGTGATAACACTCAATCGTGAAATTCTATCCCTTAAGTCGGCAGCTTTTTCAAATTCAAGTGATGCGGAAAAGAAATTCATTTTATCTGTTAGCTCATGAATCAATTCATCAGTTTTCCCCTTTAACATTTTGGTAACTTGGTTTACCATTTCAAAGTATTCATTAACAGTAATCAATCCTTCGCATGGACCATCGCACTTTTTTATGTGGTAGTCAAGACAAACTTTAAATTTCTTTTTTTCAATATTCTCATTCGTTATATCCAGTTTACAACTTCTTATTCTAAAAATCTGGTTAATCATCCTTAAAGCTGATTTCATACTTTTAACATCAGTATAAGGACCAAAATATTTTGATCCGTCTCTAATTATTCTCCGTGTAGGATAAATCCTCGGAAACATTTCATTTGTTACTTTAATGAATGGAAATGATTTATCATCTTTCAGATTGATGTTATATCTCGGTTTATGTTCTTTTACAAGATTACTTTCAAGAACGAGAGCTTCAATTTCCGAATCGGTAATAATAATTTCAATGTCGGAAATCTTTTTAACTAACGTTATTGTTTTAGGAGAGGTAATGCTTGAATGGAAATATGACCTTACCCTGTTTTTAAGGTTTTTTGCTTTACCAATATATATAATTTTTCCTTTATCATTTTTGAATTGGTAAATCCCCGGATTTACAGGCAGGCATTCTAATTTTTCTTTAAGTTTATCATTCATAAATTGGGGTCAAAAAGATGATTATTTTTCTATTCAGAACACTCAAAGCTAAGGTCTTTAGAGAAACACAATCTATATGTACTAACTTAAATTAGTTTTGAATTAAAAAACAAAATTTTTCGGAATCACCACTATACCGGTATCAGTAACAGTAAACTTCTTTCGATCTTCATCAATATTAATACCTACTTCATAACCTTCAGGTATAATGACGTTCTTATCAATTATTGCACGTTTAATAACAGCATGCCTGCCTATATTGCAGTTGTTCATTATTATCGAATCTGTAATGGATGCATAACTATTAACCCGCACATTGTTTCCAATTAATGATCGTTCAACCAAACCGCCGGATACTACCGTTCCATCACAAATCAAACTTTCGAGTGAACGACCGATTCTTTCCTCACCGTGAGATACAGTTTTTGCCGGAGGAGATTGGAACTGAAGTGTACGTATAGGCCAGTCGTCATCATAAAGATTGAATTCAGGAAGTACACTTATTAAATCCATACTGGCTTCAAAATAACTTTCAATTGTTCCGATGTCTTTCCAATATGGTTGAGTTTTTTTGTTCTCGTCAACAAATTCATAAGCATAAATGCTCATACCCTGCTTGACCATGTAGGGTATAACATCCTGCCCGAAGTCGTAATTTTTTATTTTCTTCTCGTGCATTTCGAGCAATACTTCTTTTAATACGGCGGCATTAAAAACGTAAATACCCATGTTCACATAACTGAATCCCGGTTTGTTCGGAATTTCCGGAGGGTCAGCCGGTTTTTCAATAAAGCCTGTAACTTTAGAATCCTTATCAACATGAACTATTCCAAAACGACTGGCTTCCGATAAAGGTACTTCAATACAAGACATTGACAAATCCGCATGCATATCATTATGATACTGAAGCATTTTTAAATAGTCCATTTTGTAAATATGGTCGCCACTTAGAATTAAAACCCATTTACATTTTCTATCTGCAGAAAAAAGATTAATATTCTGATGAAGTGCGTTTGCTGTTCCAAGATACCAGTCGTTATTTAGTTTTCTTTGGGGTGGTACCGGAAATATAAACTCACCCAGCTCAGGGTTAAAAATGCTCCAGGCTTCAAATAAATGCTGATTAAGAGAATCTGATTTATACTGAACCATTACGTAGATTCTTCTCAATCCCGAATTAAGGCAATTGGAAAGAGTAAAATCTATAATACGGTATTTACCTCCGAATGGAACGGACGGTTTACTTCTAAATGCAGTAAGAGGGTAAAGTCTTTCTCCCTGTCCTCCTGCAAGAATAGTGGTAATTGTGTCTCTTAAAATTGAAGAGCCTGGGAAAGTCATTTGAATCTCTTTCTTTCTATTTTATACAAAATCTGGTTTCAATATAAAAAAGTAGTAATTCAAAAAAAATAGGCAATGTAACAATTCTATTTTCTGGCGCCATGCATAAAACCCCTATAAGGGATTGAAGATTGAATATTAATAAACGCTGTTTTGTCTATATCTTCAATTATCTCAATTATTCTTTTTTGATGTTTTCTTGGAGCTATACACATAAGAATTGCAACTCCACCACTGCCGCCTTCGCCGGGAAGAATTGTAACTCCGTATTTTGATTTCCTTAATGCGTCCGCTATTTGATCCGGGAATAACTTCGATATTATATTGAATTGAACATAGCCAAGTCCGACTTTCTGTTCAAGTGTAATACCCAAAATATTTCCAATACCGAAACCGACAGCATATCCGAAAAAATTTGCTAAATTGTCAAGGTGTTGAAATACGAATCTTATCGCAAAAACCCATATAAGGACTTCGAAAAAGCCAGCAGTACCTGCTAATAGTTTCCTTCCTTGAACAATCAGTATTGTTCTAAATGTACCAATCGTAACATCGCAAATGCGCATCATCATTATTAGCAATGCACCACCGATCAAATCGACCATTAAGATTACTCCTTTGTTTAACAATTTACGGTTGCAAATTTAAGTAATAATTGAAAAATATCTTTATCTTTGCACACAAATTTTTAATGAAGTATGTACGAAAAAGAACGATTAGAATTAGTAAATAAATTAAAACAAAAAGGTATAAAAGACGAAGCCGTGTTAAAGGCTTTTACGGATGTAGAAAGACATAAATTTGTTTGGGATGCAATGCTGGATAAAGCATATCTTGATATTGCACTGCCGATAGGATATGAACAAACAATTTCTCAGCCGTATACAGTAGCAATAATGACTGAATGCCTTAAACTTAACAAAGGGAATAAAGTACTTGAAATAGGCACCGGTTCCGGTTACCAGGCGGCTATTCTTTATAAAATGGGGATGAATGTCTACTCGATTGAAAGGCATTTCGATCTTTTCCAAAAAACGAGAAAACTTTTTGATGACCTTGGGATTAGAGCATATTTAAAATGCGGTGACGGTACAATCGGATGGAAGGAATTCGCTCCATACGATGGTATTATTGTTACAGCGGGTTCAAAAGAAGTACCGAAATCTCTAAAAAATCAGTTAGCAATCGGCGGAACACTTGTTATTCCTATTGGAGATAGAGTGTCGCAGACAATGAAAGTCATTACAAAAACTGACGAAGATAGTTTTAAAGAAGAAAATATCCCTGAGTTTACTTTTGTACCATTAATCGGTAGAGAAGGTTGGAACGAAAGGTACTAGTAATTGTTGGACCTACATGTTCGGGTAAAACAGAAGTAGCTGTAAAACTTGCTAAAAGACTTCAATCCGAGATAATTTCTGCAGACAGCCGGCAAATTTACAAATACCTGGACATAGGAACGGCAAAACATGATAAATCCCAACTATCAGAAGTTAAACACCATTTGGTTGATGAACTATCTCCGGAAGAAGAATATAATGTCAGTAGATTTGAAGTTGAATCGCTCAAAATTATAAATGATCTTTTGGATAAAAACCGAATTCCTGTAGTTGCAGGTGGTTCCGGGTTATATATAAAAGCAATTGTTGATGGTATTTTTGATTTTGTGGAGACAGACCCCGATTACAGGAATAGACTTCAAAAAATCCGTATGGAGCATGGAAATGATGCTCTTTATGAAATGCTGCTTGAAGTTGATCCGGTTTCTGCCAGTAAAATGCTCCCACAAAATTATAAACGAATTATCAGGGCGCTTGAAGTGTTTTATATTACAGGAATTCCAATCTGGAAGCACCATGAAATACATCAAAGAAACAGCGATATTGTATTTCTACAATTCGGTTTGGATTGGGACAGAACCATCCTTTATAAAAATATCGAACTACGCGTCGATGATATGGTTAGCAAAGGTTTAGTTAATGAGACTAATTCCTTAAAATATAATGGATTCCATCCGGGAATGAATGCTATTAATACTGTAGGTTATAAAGAAATTTTCGATTATCTTGATGGAAATATTACATTGGAACGAGCCATAGAACTGATTAAAAGGAACACAAGGCGTTTTGCTAAAAGACAACTAACCTGGTTCAGAGCAGATAAAAGGATTACCTGGGTAAAAATTGATTCTAATGAGAAACTAAACGATGCTCCTAATTTAATACTAAAATCAATAAATTTATAGGTCAGACATGAAGAAGATTTTCAACAACTTGCTCCCACGAATTATTCTTGCTATTATACTTGGTCTATCATTAGGTATGATAATACCTGAATTTATCGTCAAAGTATTTACTACCATAAATGGAGTATTCTCGAATTTTCTCGGTTTCTGTATTCCTTTAATAATTGTTGGGCTTGTTGTTAGCGGAATCGGTGAACTTGGCAAAGGAGCCGGTAAATTACTTTTATTGACTGTTGTTTTGGCATACGGCTCTACCCTTTTCTCAGGTATTTTTACTTATCTAACAAGTACAGCTGTTTACCCGTTTATTATAGATTCCGGTCAAACCGGAATATTATCTAAAACTCATCAAGCCGGGGGCGGATTAGCACCATATTTTTCGATTCAAATGCCTCCAGTATTTGATGTTATGACAGCTCTTGTATTCTCTTTTCTTGTTGGTATTGGAATCTCTTTTCTTGAAGGAGATACATTGAAAAATTTCTTTCGAGAGTTTAAACAAATTATCGAGAAGGTGATTTCAAGAGTTATTATTCCCTTCCTTCCTATTTACATTTTCGGCATTTTCTTAAACATGTCCTATAATGGTGAAGCATACGAAATAATTACAGTGTTCGGCAAAGTGATTACTTATATAATCCTACTTTCTTTTATACTACTAATAATTCAGTTTACAGTTGCCGGTTTGATTTCTAAAAGAAATCCTTTTACGGCTCTAAAGATGATGTTACCGGCTTATATGACTGCCCTTGGTACAGCTTCCTCTGCTGCAACAATCCCCGTAACATTATCACAAGCAAAAAAGAATGGAGTTGACGAAGATATTGCCGATTTTTGTATCCCTTTATGTGCAACAATTCATCTCTCCGGTAGTAC
>DAIRET010000285.1:0-2439 GCA_036795455.1 Ignavibacteriaceae bacterium | reverse complement strand
AATTCGATAATGATATGAACAACCGCATTACATCTTTGTTAAATATTAAATACCCCGTCATACAAGGCGGAATGGTTTGGGCGTCAGGCTGGAAATTAGTCTCGGCAGTTTCGAACTGCGGCGGACTCGGCTTAATCGGTGCCGGTTCAATGAAACCGGATTTATTATCCGAGCATATAAAAAAATGTTGTAATGCTACCGGTAACCCTTTCGGAGTGAATATTCCACTATTACGTGATGATGCTGAAGAACTTATAAAGACATCCTTAACCGGGGGGATAAATATTTTCTTCACATCGGCAGGACATCCCGGTAAGTTCATCGATTTATTAAAGAAGAATAATGCAATTGTAACACACGTCGTTTCAAATATTAAGCAGGGATTAAAAGCTGAGTCCGTTGGCTGTGATGCAATAGTGGGTGAAGGTGTCGAAGCAGGAGGTCATAATGGCGCCGACCAGATAACAACACTTTGTTTAATTCCCCAGCTTGTAGATAGCGTTAATATCCCGGTCATTGCAGCGGGTGGTATTGCGGACGGAAGACAGGTGAAAGCAGTATTTAACCTCGGCGCTGAAGGAGTACAGATAGGTACGCTTTTCGCTTCATCCGAAGAATCTTCAGCTCATTACAATTATAAAAGAATGATTGTTGATTCGGTTGACAACAGCACTCTTCTTGCATTTAAACAGATAGGGTTGGTCAGACTATTAAAAAATGATTTCGCCCTTCAGGCAATACAGGCAGAACTTGATTATTCGACAGTAGAAAAGATGAAAGAACTACTCGGTAAAAAGCGAGAAATGAAAGGCATTTTTGAAGGCGATCTTTCCGAGGGAATGTTCGAAGCTGGACAGAACAGCGGGTTGATAAAAGAGATTCTTCCTGTAAAATCAATTTTTAACAAGTTGCTGTCAACTTCAGAAATTTTTAGTTGAAAATTCAAACCAGCTTTTTATAAAGCAAAATAGATTCATCAATTGAAGCAAGAACTAAATCAATCGGGGCTTCAACTCCAACTGCTGTTTCCCCGATGTTTACCGGTAAGATAAATTTTAATACCCCGGATTCTTTTTTCTTATCCATATTTAATGCATTCATCATTTTTTCTTGTTGCACAATCAGCAGCCGGGAATTAATCTTCAATTTACTGCACAAGGAAATAATCTTTAGAAACGATTTAGGTTCTATCATTTTCAATTTTTCAGATAGAATTGCAGCGGTTGCTATACCGCACGTAACCGCTTCGCCATGTTTCAATTTAAATTTTGAAACCGTTTCGTATGCGTGTGCAAAGGTATGCCCGAGGTTCAAAATTTTTCGAAGTTCCAGCTCTCTTTCGTCTGACTCGACAACTTTTGCCTTGAACTCAACGCAGTTTTTAATCGCTGTAAACAATATTTTCTTATCCAGAGCAAGCAGCCTTGAAAAGTTTTTATCGATAAAAGAAAAAGTTTTTTTATCAGAAAGAACCGCATACTTAACTATTTCCCCCATTCCGCATTTGATTTCTGGTTTCGGTAAAGTTCTAAAAAAGTCCGGGTGAATAAACACAAGGTCCGGCTGATAAAAAGAGCCCACAATGTTTTTGTAACCGGAAAAGTTTATTCCTGTTTTCCCTCCTATTGAGCTATCCACAGCAGCAAGTATAGTTGTTGGAATATGAACAAGTTGAATTCCTCTCATAAAAGTAGCTGCTGCAAATCCACCTAAATCACCTGTTATTCCGCCTCCTATTGTGATGAATAAAGTATCCCGCCCGAATCCTTTATTTAATAATGTCGAATAAATTTTTGTAAGTGATTTTTCATTCTTCCTTCTTTCGTCGGGATTATAAATATGAAAGTGTAATTTTTCGCTCCACATAGTGATCTGCTTTCTTATAGCGTTTCCCCATTTATTGTCAACATTTTTATCAATTAAAACAAAAACCCGTTTGGACAGCTTTCTGTTTTTTAGTTCATCGTTTAACTTAGAAAACTCTTTATCGTTGATAATAACATCATAATTTTTAACTGCAGTTTTTACTCTTATTTTTTCCATACTAATTCACCATTTGAAATTTCTTTTTTAATTCCCGTACAAGCCGGTCAACCGTTCTACCCACACTTATTCCATCTATATCTATAATGATATCTGCATTTCTATAATACTTTTCCCGTTCACTTAACAATCTTTTAATCTTTTGAAGTGCTTCCTCATCCGACAAAACCAAATTATCAATAGTCTGAAAAAGCGGACGGTCGGTTTTGTGTTTTAATCTTAGAAAAATTTTTTCGGGTGATGATTTCAAGTAAACAAGTACACCGGTCTTTTTAATTATATCAAAATTATTATTGTAAGCAATAGTCCCTCCGCCTAACGAAACCACTACCTCTAATTCTTTACTATGCTCATCCAGTATTGAGCTTTCAAGTTCCCTGAAAAATTTTTCTCCTT
>DAIRET010000004.1:20525-50313 GCA_036795455.1 Ignavibacteriaceae bacterium | reverse complement strand
GCTTGATTTCAATTCGCCTGTTTCATAAAAGCGGGCTTCGATTCCTCTTTTAACACCGTTAATATAATCGGATTCCGATTCCATTATCCCGTTTTCATAAAATGTGAATGACTTGCCCTGTAGAATATCGTCCACGTAATTCCATTCTTCTTTAAGGAACCCGGAAGAATAGTAAGCCCGCAGCGCATTGGTTTTCTTTCCGTCTTTAATAAAGACTTCATCTTTAAGAACACCGTTATCGTAATAGTTTCTTTCAAATTTTTCTTTTGATTCAAATTTCCCCATATAATCGTAACGAAGTCTGTCCAGCAGTTCATCATTACGGTAGGAATCCTTAACACGTACATAACCGGAACCATCGTAAATAATTAGCTCTCCTTCAAGTTTATCATTCACGTAGTTAGCTTCAAGGGCAACAAGCCCGTTTTCGTGGTAAATTTTTGTTTTTCCCTGCATTATACCGTCAACAAAATTTCTTTCGACTTCAACTGCCCCGGATAAATAAAACGTTCTCGAAATACCTTCCAGTTTCCCGTTTTTATAATTCCATTCGCCTTGTTTTTCGCCGGTTCTATAATAAGTGTATGTTAAGCTTTCAAGTTTTCCATTAATGTAATATTGTTCAGCCCAAAGTTCACCGGTTTCATAATACCACTTGGAAATTCCTTCTCTGATTCCCCTGTTATAATTCCACTCAATACTCAGAAGTCCGTCTGAAAAATACCATTTTGAAATTCCTTCTTCCAGTCCGTCAACGAAATTCCATTCTTTCCACAATCTTCCGTTGGGATAATACTCCTTGTAAATGCCGTTTAGTTCACCGTTGACATAAGTTCCTTCGGTTTTGATTGTTCCGTTCGGGAAGAAAGTTTTTTTTGTTTCGACCTCCTGTGCGAATAGAATAGATGTTAGAGAAAGTAAAAGAATTACTGCAAAAGGAAAATGATTAATCCGTTGATTTGAGTTTACAAGTGAATTCATTTTCAATTAAAAAAATACCTAACTCCGATACCTGCATCAAGGTCTACCCCTGTACCGGGAATAAATTTAAAAACCGGTGCTACTTGAATAAAAACATCAATAGGGACATTATGCGGGAACCACGCCAAACCGAAAACACCTCTTACTCCGAATGAAGCATCGTCCGATTCATGTGTTTTTATTCTTGCTCCTATTCCGTAAAAAAACGGGAGTTTCTCGGATGAATTAATCAACGAGTAATTAAACCAGAGATGATCGATTGTTAAATGGAAGCGGTTGTTCTTTTGAGTAAATGAATACCCTAATGCAAAATCGAAAGCATTGTTTTCGGAAAGAGAATACTTTAACGAAAAACCAGTTGGTTCTCCTAAGATAATTCCCGCTCCAAAACCGCTTTGCTGCGGAAAGACCTCTACAGTTAAAAGAATAAATGAAATTATAACAAGGAGTTTGTTCAACATTTAAAACCTTTCAAGTTTTACTAACTAATAATCAGCATACAACCCGCCGGAATCTTTTAACCATGCGGCGATACTGTTTGTAGCTTTTTCTATATTATTGTTCGAAATATCAATTGTAATTTTAGGCAATATTGACTTTGAAATCAATTCATTAAGTAGTTCCTGTTCTTTAATGAAAGCGGAAATATCATTGTACTGTGATGGATTTCCTGATATTTTCAACCTTTCTTTCTTCGCTGTTTCGAATGAATCCGGTGAGCGAGTAAGAAAAACAAGTCTGAACCCTATTGCTGTTAATCTCTCTTCAAGCCAGGAAAAATCGTAATGTTTACCATACAATTGAAGTTGAGCCATTTTTGTTGAAATGTGAAACCTATCGATAATCCAAGAATAGTAACGCAGCAATTCAAACAACTTGATCCATGTAGCGTACGTTTCCATTGCTTTATTTTCTTCATGGGGTTCGAAATTAATAATTCCTCTGCCCCAAGGATAATTTGTAAAAGCGCACCACTCTGCCGAAATAATCGGCGAGTGGTAACGATATTTCCTTTTTCCAACTACCTCCGGGTGTTGGTTCAACTCGAATGCTATTTCTGTTTTAAAAGTAAGTCTGGTTCCTTCTAAAATGATTTTCGGACAAAGTTTAGACGACATATTAATTATTACTATTCTTCATACTTTTTAAATATTAAAGAGGTATTATGACCTCCAAATCCGAATGCATTACTCATGGCGTAATTGATTGTACGCTTCACGGGTTTGTTCGGAGTAAAATTCAAATCACAATCAGGATCAGGGACTTCATAATTAATAGTTGGCGGTGCTATTTGGTTATTAATTGCAAGTATGGAAGCAATCGCTTCAACTGCACCTGCCGCTCCCAATAAGTGTCCCATCATACTCTTCGTTGAAGAAACATTCATCTTGTCAGCGTGTTCACCGAATAATGTTCTGATTGCCTTCGATTCGGCAATATCTCCCGGAGGAGTAGAAGTACCGTGCATATTAATATAATCAATCTCTTCCAGTTTAATGTTTGCAGTACTTAATGCTCTTTTCATTGCAAGCATTGCACCGTAACCATCTTCCGGGGGGGCTGTAATATGGTACGCATCTGCGGATAAACCGACACCTACAATTTCGGCATAGATTCTTGCCCCGCGTGCCTTTGCATGTTCATATTCTTCAAGAATTAAAATACCAACTCCTTCTCCCATTACAAATCCGTCGCGTGTTTTATCAAACGGACGGCTTGCAGTTGCCGGAGAATCATTTCTTGTTGAAAGCGCACGTGAAGAATTGAATCCACCGATACCAATCTCGCATATTGCCGCTTCTGCCCCGCCTGAAAGTATCATATCCGCCATACCGTTTTTAATAAGCATAAACGAATCTATCATATTATTGTTTGCGGATGCACAAGCTGAAACTGTACAATAGTTCGGTCCCTTAAAACCGTATTGAATTGCGATATGTCCGGGTGCAAGATCGGGGATAATCATAGGAATAAAGAAGGGGGAAATCCTATTAGGACCTTGAGTGTGGTTTGTAACCGATTGAGCATAAAAAGTTTGAATCCCGCCGATACCGCTTCCGATAATAACACCGAAGTTCTCCTTCTCCTCAACGGACAATTTATCCGGCTCAATTCCGGCATCTTTTAGAGCAGCAGGAGTAGCGGATAAAGCATACTGGCTGAAAGGGTCAAGTCTTCTTGCTGTTTTTTTATCGATATAATCTCCGACATCAAATCCTTTTAACTCGCAAGCAAACTTTGTTTCAACTTTCGAGGTATCGAATTTTGTTATCGGTGCAGCAGCGCTCATCCCGTTCATCATATTGTTCCATAAATCATCAATAGTCAAACCTATCGGGGTTAATGCACTCATTCCTGTAACAACAACCCTTCTATTCATATTTGGCATATTTTTCCTTTTTTTTGTTAAAAATCTTCTGTTTATTCAGTTTTTTTCAATCGTCGGGATGCAATTTACGGAAAAAAAGTTTTTTTTCATTGCTGATTGGCTTCGGTTTAAGACCGTTCAAATAAATCAAAAAACTTTATTCAAATTTGGAATAGTTAAAATTCAATTTCATTTTGTGCTTTACAACATTACCTTTAATTTACCGCTTGCTATTGGAAAATGAAAAAGATAAGTTTCGTTCAACAAACTAAAGGAAAGTAAAAAAATGAAACGCTATATATTACTACCGGCAATAATCTTTTTAATCGTAATTACCGGATGTAAAAAAGATGAAGATAATCCGGCATCGGGTGATACCTCAATAGTTGCAACCGAAGAGTGGGCTGCTGTTATGGACGGAGATTCATCGAATCACGGTTTACATAGATTCGACAAAAAATCCGATGGTTCAATAACAACCACTGGCACATATTATTACAATAACCAGGGTACCGAAGTTGTTTGTCCATTCGCAAACGGTGAAGTAACGGTTAATGACAGCAATGTAGTATTCACGGCAAAAGGAACCGCGACAAATCCTGCTGCACCTGCCGGTTATCAATCATCGCCATTCACATTTTCAACTATTGGTGTTGCAAAAAACGGGCAGGCATATGGGACGTATACAATAAAATTTTCAACGTTTGGTTGGCCTTCCGAAATAAACGGAACATTTATTTCAACAAAGACAAAGGGAAGCGGAATTACAAAGTAGGTTTTTACATTAATAAAGAGTTGAACTTTTGTTCGTAAAATTATTAATCCTTATTATCGGATTAATGGTTGGTATTTTTTAGATTGAATGTGAAGGAGGATTTTATTCCTCTTTCATATCTCTTGTCATCAAATCGGTGGTTGATTTAATCGGGTCTTTATCTTCAAAAAGCATGAGATAAACTTCGTTAGTAATCGGTGTTTCGACGTCATGTTTTCGTGCAAGCTGTGAAGCGGATCTTGTTGTCTCTACTCCTTCAGCAACTGCAGTCATAGATTTAATAATATCTTTCAATTTCATTCCCTGCCCGATTTTTTCACCGACATAGCGGTTACGGCTGTGTTTGCTCATACATGTTACAATAAGGTCCCCCATACCTGAAAGTCCTGAGAATGTTTCCGGTTTAGAACCAAGTGCAATACCAAGTTTTGAAATTTCAGCTATTCCTCTTGTAATTATTGCAGCTTTAGTATTATCTCCGAATTTGGCTCCGTCAATTATTCCAGCACCAATAGCGATTACATTTTTGAATGCACCCCCGAGTTCAACACCAAGAATATCGGTTGAAGAATAGACGCGAAAGTATGAAGTCATAAATGCCGATTGAATAGTTTGGGCAGTTGATTGTTCGATTGATGCTGCAACAACGGCTGTCGGAACCCTTACACTTACCTCTTCTGCATGGCTTGGACCCGATAAAGCACCGACTTGAGATTTATCCAAACCTGGAATTACATCAACTATCATCTGAGACATTGTCATTAAAGAGCCGTTTTCAATTCCTTTTGAAACAGAAACAAAAACTGAGTTTTTAACATTTCCATATTTTAGGCTTTTAACAACGCTTCGTAAAAATTGCGACGGGACCGCAAGGACAATTAAATTTTTATCGGTGGATGCTTCTTCCAAATCATGTGTAACTAAAAGTTCTTCCGGCAGTTTAATGCCCGGCAGGTAGGTTTTATTCTCTCTATGTTTTAAAATCTGCCTTGTATACTTCCGGTCGTATTCCCAAAGAGTTACTCTGTGTCCATTATAATGCAACAAAACCGCAAGCGTGGTTCCCCAAGCGCCTGCCCCAAGCACAGATACTTTCATACCATACTATTTCTTTTTAGAGAAAGAGATTTTATTCTCGTTACCGTTAATAAGTCTTATAATATTTTTTCTATGAGTGAAAATAATAATCAAGGTTAAAATGAAAAGGAATGGCAGAAGAGTATAATAACCGCTAACATGAGCATTGAATACATTTTCCCTGATTATCATAGTTAAAGGGATAGAAACTGTGGCAAGCATTGAGCCAAGAGAAACATATCTTGAAATTGCAACAACGATAAAGAAAACACCAAGAGCCACAAGCAAATCTACTGTAACAATAACAATAAGAATTCCCATACCGGTAGCGATTCCTTTGCCGCCTTTAAAGTCGGCGAACACTGACCAGATATGTCCCAACACCGCTGCAGACCCGGCAATTAATTGAACAAGTGTAAAATCATCAAAGGGAGTGAGATTATTAAACGGGAAATTGCCGTAATGGAGCCTTGCAATCAATACAACTGCGAGAATACCTTTTAATGCATCAAGAAGTATAACAAGCAGACCGTATTTCCATCCTATAACACGCCATACATTGGTTCCACCTGCATTACCGCTGCCATGCTGCCTGATATCAATTCCCTTTACATAACGGGTAATCAGCATACTGTTCGGTATTGAGCCGATAAGGTAAGACAATATCACAATTAATAATAATAAATACATTAGTGTCAATTCCAATTCATTTTTTAGGGTCGAATAATAAAAATAATAGTTCTAATAACAAAATCAATCTTTCATCTTCATCACAAAGAGAATCAAGACTAATAAATTATCGAAAGAATTTCCTATTTGTTTAGTAAACAAATCATTTTTGTAATGTTCTGTGGAAATTTTGAATGGATAAACGTTATACGGAACTTTTCTTGAGCAGTTTTTTCAAAATGAGTAAATCGTCCGCTGTTGTTACTTTGAGATTAATCAACGAGCCTTCCACAAGATTTAACTTGTAACCGGCTTTTTGCATTAACATTGACTCATCAGTTCCGTAAAAGTTATTTTTATATGCTAACTCGAACGCCGATTTCAATTCACTGTATTTGAATATCTGCGGTGTTTGAATATAGTAAATATTGCTCCTATCAGGGTATTTATAGAGATTATCATTAGTTTCAAGTAATGTATCTCTTGCTTTAATACTAACAACTGCATTCCCTTTTTTCTTTGCTGTTTCAATTGCATTATTTAAAACTTCCTTTGATAAAAGAGGACGCGCAGCATCATGTACTGCAACAAGATCATTCTTACGAAGATGCAATACGGAAAGAGCATTATATACCGAATCCTGTCTTTCGTTTCCACCTTCAACAACCATTGAGATTTTTTTTAGTTTATACTTCAGCTTTAGTTTGTTAATGAAATCAATGTAAGAGTGATTAACTGCAACAATGATTTCGTCTACTAACGGTGAATATTGAAAAACTTCAATAGTATATGCAATCAGTTCCTTTCCATGGAACTTCAAAAACTGCTTCGGGGTTGAAGTTCCGGTACGGAAACCGGAACCTCCCGCGGGTATAATTGCTACTATTTTCAATTTAAAATACTTTTATAAAATAAGCATTGCGTCGCCGTAGCTAAGCAGTCTATAATCTTCTTTTAATGCTCTTTTGTAAGCCTTCATCACCAGTTCAACGCTGCCGAATGCACTTACAAGCAACAGGAGTGTTGATTCTGGAACGTGAAAATTCGTAATCAGGCTTCTAACAATTTTGAAATCGTAAGGGGGAAAGATAAATTTATCCGTCCATCCTGAATTTTCTCTAACAAATCCTTCGGCAGTAACACTGCTTTCGAGAGCGCGAACCGCACTTGTTCCGCAAACAAAAACATTTTTCCTATTAGCTATGGAAGTATTTATAAGTTCTGCAGAGGACTTCGGAACTTTGAAGTACTCGGAATCCATTCTATGTTTTGTTAAATCTTCAACTTCAACAGGGCGGAATGTTCCAAGCCCGATATGTAAGATTACCGGTGCAATATTTACACCTTTCTTTTTAACTTTCTCCAGAAGTTTGTTGGTAAAATGGAGACCGGCAGTAGGGGCTGCTACAGAGCCGTCTATACGCGCATAAACTGTCTGATAATTCTCTTTATCCGAAGGTTCGGCGTCCCTCTTAATATAAGGAGGAAGCGGCGTCGTTCCTATTCTTTCTATAATCTCAAAGACATTCGGTTGATTGAAGCGGACGGTTCTTCCACGCGAAGTCGTATTATCAATAACTTCGCACCATAACCCGTCTTCAAAATAGATCTTGTTACCGATACGGACTTTCCTTGCAGGGTCAACTATAACATCCCAAATCCATTCGGTTGTATTTAATTCACGAAGCAGGAAGACTTCGATTTTTGCGTTTGTTTTTTCTTTCTTCCCGAATAATCTTGCCTGAATTACACGCGATTCGTTTACTACAAGAACATCACCTTCTTCCATAAAATCGGTTACTTGAGAAAAGACTTTCGTTTCTATTGTCTGCTTTTCTCTATTAACGACCATCAACTTGGCTTTGTCTCTCGGTGTAACAGGATATTTTGCAATATTTTTTTTCTGTAAGTTATAACTAAACTCAGATAATTTCATTTCTTTACCTTCTTTAATAGTGTTTTCTTCTGATTTACCGGATGCATTACCGGTATTACTAAAACAAATTTATACGGTACGGATTATATAACCCGTACCGCATAATAAGTGCTACCGGGAACAGTTTAGTCAATTACCTGTTTGACCAAAACACTGTTCCGCAAATTATTTTTTCTTTTTAGCCGGAGCTTTGATATCTTTTATCGCTGCCCTGGCGGCTGCTAATCTTGCTATCGGCACTCTGAAAGGTGAACAGCTTACATAGCTTAAACCTATTCTGTGGCAGAATTCAACAGAAGTTGGTTCGCCACCATGTTCACCGCAAATACCGAGTTTGATATCCGGGCGTACAGAGCGTCCTCTTTCGCAAGCGATTTTCATCAATTCACCAACTGTAGGCTGATCGATTTGCTGGAACGGGTCAACCGGTAAAATCTTCTTTTCAAGATAATCACCAAGGAATCCGCCTATATCGTCGCGGCTGAATCCGAATGTCATCTGTGTAAGGTCGTTTGTTCCGAATGAGAAGAACTGAGCATATTTAGCAATCTTATCTGCTGCTAAAGCGGCTCTCGGAATTTCGATCATTGTTCCGATTAAATGAGGAATTTTTTTCATTCCGTACTTCTGGCATACTTCGGGATAAACTTTATTAAAGATTTCGTATTGATGTGCCAATTCAGTTTCGATACATGTAACCGGGATCATTATTTCAGGGAAAGCTTTCTTTCCTTCTTTTAATAATTCGGCTGTTGCTTCAAAGATTGCTCTAATCTGCATTTCGGTTATTTCCGGATAGGTAACACCGAGACGAACGCCTCTGTGTCCCATCATCGGGTTTACTTCGTGCAATTTACCGGCTCTTTCTTCAAACTGTTCCATAGTGATGTTCAAAGCTTTTGCAAGTCTTACTCTCTCATCGCGGTTTTCAGGAACGAATTCATGAAGCGGCGGATCTATTGTTCTGAATGTAACCGGGAATCCGCTCATTGCTGCAAGTGTTCCTTTAACATCCTTCTTAACGTATTTGAATAGATCGTTCAAAGCAGCACGTCTTTCGGTTTCGGTAGAAGAGATAATCATTTTTCTTAAATGGAATAAAGGCTCTTCGCTCCCTTTACCGTAGAACATATGTTCAGTTCTGAAAAGTCCTATACCTTCGGCGCCAAACTGGCGGGCTTTTAAAGCGTCTTCAGGTGTATCCGCATTAGTTCTAACTTTTAGCTTTCTATATTTGTCTACCAAAGTTAAGAACTTAACAAGGTCTTTATTTTCTGCAGCGCTAACTGTTTGAAGATCACCTTTATAAACAAGTCCTTTTGTACCGTTTAAAGAAATCCAATCACCTTCTTTTAGTTTTTCACCTTTGATGTTGATTGTCCTTGTATTCCAATCGATTTTAATATCGGCTGCGCCAACGATACAACATTTTCCCCAACCGCGTGCAACAAGTGCTGCATGAGAAGTCATACCGCCGCGTGCAGTAAGAATAGCTTGAGCAGCACGCATTCCCTCGATATCCTCCGGGTTAGTTTCTTCTCTAACTAAAATCAATTTAGCATTGGGGTCTTTCTTTATTTTTTCAACTGCATCGGCAGCAGTAAGAACTATTTGTCCTTTTGCTCCACCGGGTCCTGCAGGTAAGCCTTTACAAAGCACATGAGCTTTTGCTTCATCTTTCGGGTCAAGCAGAGGGAATAACAACTCTTCCAACTGAGAGGGTTGAACCCGCATAATAGCAGTCTTCTCATCAATTAATTTTTCGTTCAGCATATCAAGAGCCATTTTAACTGCTGCGGTTCCGTTTCTCTTTCCGACACGGCACTGAAGCATATAGAGTTTACCTTCTTGAATTGTAAACTCTATGTCAAGCATGTCTTTATAATGTTTTTCTAAAGCGCGTTCAATTTTGTGAAGTTCTTTGTAAGTTGAAGGCATTGCTTTTTCAAGTGAAACCAAATGCTCCGTATGTTCCGATTTCCCAACTTCGTTAATCGGGTTCGGAGTTCTAATTCCTGCAACAACGTCTTCACCTTGAGCATTAATAAGCCATTCGCCGTAAAAATAGTTTTCCCCGGTAGCCGGGTTACGTGTAAATGCAACACCTGTAGCGGAGTTATCACCCATGTTTCCGAATACCATTGATTGAACGTTTACTGCCGTTCCCCATTCATCCGGAATTCCTTCGATTCTTCTGTAAGAAATTGCTCTCTTACCCATCCAGCTCTGGAATACTGCACCAATTGCTCCCCACAATTGTTCCATTGCGTTTTCAGGGAAAGGTTTACCGAGCACTTTTTTAACTTTTGCTTTGTAGATTTCAACTAACTCTTTCAAGTCCTCTTCAGAAAGGTCCGTATCACTTTTGCAACCTCTGGCTTCCTTCATTTTATGAAGCTCATTTTCAAGTTGTGCGCGAACTCCTTTACCTTCAGCCGGTTCTATTCCTGCTGCTTTTTCCATAACTACGTCGGAGTACATTTGAATAAGACGGCGTTGAGAATCGTATACAAATCTTGCGTTACCTGTTTTCTTAATCAAACCTTCTCTTGTAGAATTGTTTAGTCCGACGTTTAGAACTGTTTCCATCATACCGGGCATAGAACTTCTTGCACCGGAACGAATGGAGAGGAGTAAAGGATTATTTTTATCGCCGAATTTTGCTCCCATATCTTTTTCAACTTTTGCGAGAGCTTTTAATACCTGCTCTTTTAATTCCTTAGGATATTTCTTTTTATTTGCATAGTAAGCTGTGCAAACTTCAGTAGTGATAGTAAAACCGGCAGGAACTGGCAAGCCGATATTAACCATTTCGGCAAGGTTGGCACCTTTACCTCCAAGTAGTTCTTTCATTTCGGCTTTTCCTTCAGCCTTTTTACCTCCGAAATAATAAACATATTTCTTTGTTGCTGCCATAATTATAACCTCCGTTAATTTATGTTGTTTTGTTTATTGTTATTGTCTTTTATAAATAAATTCGTAATTAATTACTTAATACATTTTAGAACGAATTCGTCGAATTCCTTCTGCCTGTCGAATTTCAATTCTATTTTCAAATAGTATATATCAACATCGTCAAACTCTTTTGAAAACGGGTAAAGTCTAACCGCATCTTTCTGCGTAGTTATAACTGAATGAGTATTCAAGTCGTAAAAGCTCTTCCGTATTTTTTGAATATCATCTTTAGTATAAAACTTATGATCCCTGAAAATCAGGTGGTTTGCAGTTTCCACATTCATTTTTTTCAAAGCATTCAAAAACGAGACAGGGTTCGCAATGCCGCTGATTACAAGACTTTTTTGCCCTACAAATTCTTCCGGTTTATAGAATGAATGAGTTTTGACATCTACAAAACCGACAGATTCGTAATAAGCTGTAAAAACCTTTTTGTCAGCAAATAGTTGTTCAAACTCAGCCGGTAATTCTTCCTTTGAAGAGAATTTCCTATTAAGAATTATTACGTCGGCTCTTTTGGTCGAATCAAAATGCTCGCGCATGTTTCCCGTCGGAAGCAGCATTCTTCTTAATTTATTTTTGGCAATTAAAAGCCGCTGTTCAAAAAGAAGAATATCCAGATCACGATGAATCCACCGATGTTGAAAAGCATCATCAAGAATAATCGAATCAATTTTTGTTTCGCTTAAAAATTTATTTGCACCCCGCACCCTATTTTCAGATACTGCTGCCGGGACTTTACACTCAGCAATAGTCTGCAAAATTTCATCACCGCATTCCTCAACATCATTTAGCGAATTCCTGTTGTTGGCAACAAGTAAATAGCCCTTTGATTTACGTCCGTAACCCCGGCTTAAAACACCCGGCTTGAACCCGTTATTCTTCAACAAATTTGTTAAATAAATTGTTGTAGGTGTTTTACCCGACCCGCCGATTGTTAAATTTCCAATTGAAATTACCGGCACATTTACCTTCCCTGATTTGAAAATATTCTTATCGAATAAATAATTTCTCAGTCTTATAATGAACCCGTAAAAAGGGGTTAGCGGAAACATTAAGAATCTTAAGAAGTCAAGCGATTTCAATTTTTAAACCTACCCGCTTCTTCTTGCAACTTGTTAAGCAGTTCCTCGCATTCAAGAATTTTTGCAGATGTTTCATCGAATGATAAATCTTTATCTATCTTAATTCTATTTGAATAAACCATTTTCACTTCTGAAAAAGGTTTTGGTATTTCAAATTTGTCCCAATTCTTTAATGTAATTTTTTTGCTGTATCCAACACCGAGCAAGTATAAAGGGACAAATCCTTTCTTTGCTGTAATAACGGCACCGGCTTTCATTTTATGCCTTGGTCCGCGTGGTCCGTCCGGTGTAACAGCAACCGCTCCTTCAAACCTTGCAAAGTCAACCATGATGCCGAGAGCCACGTCTCCCCCTTTAGAACTTGAACCGCGCATAACTTTATAATTCCATTTTTTCAGCAGCCGGGCTAAAACATCTCCATCTTTACTTTGACTTGTTAATCCCAACATTTCCTGGTTCCTGTGGTAATACCATGGGAAGAACATGGTTCCGTGCCAGAATGCAAGAACAAAGTGTTCTCCTTTCGCAATCGATTCTTTTATCGGGGCATTATTCACTAAAGTTAATCTAAGAGTTTTTGCAAGTAGATTAATTGCTGAATAGAGAATCAAATTCCCGATAAACCGTAAAAACTCTTTTTGATACTTCCGTAGTTTCATTTTACAAAAGAATAAATAATTGATGCTGCATTCATTGATGCTTTTTTACTTCCGAGCTTCCCTTTTATTACTTCAAGTTTCTGTTTAACCGATTTAATTTTTTCTTGGTTTAGCAAATAATCTCTACCCATCTCGACAATTTTTCGCGGGTTGACTTCATCCTGAATTAATTCCGGAACAACCGTTTCACCTGCTACGATATTTACTAACCCGATATTTTTTAGGCTGATCAGGTTCCTACCGATTAAGTAAGTCAGGAAACTTGTTTTATAAACAATTATAAACGGCAATCCCATCAAGGCGGCTTCCAGCGTAGACGTTCCCGATTTTACAATACCGAGTTCGGCAAACTTCATTAACTCGTAAGTTTCATCTTTAATTACTTTAAAGTTCTTTGATGCCGATAGTTCGTAAAATAAATCAGCGTTAATTCCGGGAGCTGCTCCAACTACTATTTGCATGTCGAATTCGTTACAAATAACTTCGGCAGCTTTAATCACTTCAGGAAATATTTTTTCAACCTCCTGTAAACGGCTGCCGGGCAATATCAATAAAATTTTTTTTCTCTTTTCCAGATGATACTTTTCAAAGAACTCATCCTTTCCAGGGAATTTGTATTCTTCTATCTGCTCAATTAAAGGATGACCGACAAACTCCGCTTCAATTCCGTTCTTTTTATAAAACTCTTCTTCAAATGGAAGAATAACAAGCATTTTATCAACAAGTTTTTTGATCTTTTTAATTCTACCTTCACCCCAAGCCCATATTTGGGGGGAGATATAATAAATAATTTTTACACCGAGTTTCTTCAACTTAGCAGCAAAGTTTAAATTAAACCCCGGGTAATCAATAAGAACTGCTGTTTTGATTTTTAACCGCTCAACCACCTGCAGCAATTCCCGCTGTACTTTTCTAATGAACGGCAAATGCTTAATTACCTCGACAAATCCGAGAAACGCCATTTGATTCGTATGGAATGAAAGGTGCATCCCCGCGGATTTCATTTTGTCTCCGCCTATCCCGTAAAAACTAACTTCGGAATCTTTCTCCTTCATAGCTTTGATCAATGATGCCCCGTGTAAATCACCCGAAGCTTCACCTGCAATAATTAAAACATTTTTATTACTGCTTGCAGTGCCGGCACTATTTCCAGAATCCGTTGTTATGATAGTCTCCTTAAAAACCAGATAAGAACAATCGTTAAAATAACGATGGATATTGCCTGGAATGTACGTCTCTCCGACTTTAAACCGTCTTTCAAATCCATCGGCGGTTGAACTACTGCTGCATCTTTATAGGGAGTAAGTCTCGGAATAAATCTCGGTACATTTTTAACATAATTCTTAAACTGTTCGCCGAAAGTCTGTTGAAGGTATCTTTCTTCTTCAAGTACAATCAAGTAATACTGGAACGAGAAAAAGAGCAAACCGACAATTTGTAAATACGGAAACGCAGCAAACGACATTATTCCTGCACCTGTGTAAATCAGTATATTCCCTACATAAAGAGGATTTCTAACATAGGCGAATGGTCCGCTTATTATTAAAAATGTTCCTCCCACTCTTCCCGTCGTACGGGTTTCACTTCCAGCCCATGATACTCCCCAAAGCCTTATCGCTTCGCCGCAGATTAGAACGATGAATCCTGCTATCAAGCTCCATACATTTGCCTGGTGATATAAAAGCATAACAGCTACAAACGGGAGCGGTGTGTAGCTTCTGTACTTGAATAAAAAATTCGTTATTTCAGTTCTGTTTTTCACTAAATGCCTTTTTAAAAATTGTAATTAATTCTACCCCTGCATATAAACTGTTCTTCTTTTCAGTTCTGCTTGATGTCTTTTTTTTAATCTCTTTTTTGTTACTATTGCTTCCAATTTCACTATAACGTCATCAAACGTTTTATAAGGCGAAAACGAAACTCTCTCTTTTTCGCAGTATTTCAGCAGAGTATCTTTTGCGAAAATAAAATCGCAGTACTGTGCCGGACATACATCCGAGCTTCCGTTCCCGACATATATTGTAAACTCATCATCTCCGCTGTTTTCGATTATATGATTCCTTTTGCAGTTAGCACAATCTTTACATTCTTCATCCCTGAACGGGAAATACGGCACAAGCAATCCTTCTTCCGAAAACGACAAGTTATTTGAATAGTATTTCAAACCGTTCATGTTTTCACGATTCAATATTTTGTTGATGTAGTAGTCGAATCCATCACTTAAAATAAAAAGATCGATATCATACTTCTTCGAGAAATCTATCAGGTTGTTGAATGATTGATCAATCTGTATCGAATCTATTAGCCTGTTCAATTCGTTTTCATCAATTACAGATAGAGTATCAAACAACTCTTTCCATCCTAAAAACCCGGGTAGTTCACCGCTGTCTATCCGTTTTATGATACCGGAAACTTTATCCATATCCCCGAATTTCAGAAAAATACTTTCACCTACGTCCACTTTGGTTATAGTCCCGTCGAAGTCAACGAACAGTTTGAATTTCCTTTGTGAAAAATGCTCGAACATATCAGCGATTCGTAATTACCATTTTTTTCACTTCAACGAAATCACCGGCTATAAACCGGTAAAAATAAACGCCTGCTGGCAACCCATTAGTACGAAACGTATAACGATTCCGCCCGGCTTTAGTATCGGTTAAAACAGCTTCACTAATTTTTTCAACGCGTGAATTATAAAACTCAAGTTTCACACCCCTCTGAAAAGGGAGATTGAAAACAATTTGTGTTGAATCGGAAAAAGGATTCGGTACATTTTGATATACTACTATGTTATCGCTTCCGCCTCTAATATAGTTCACTTTAAGAATATCCGAGTACTGAATTCCGCCTCTGTCATCAACTTGAATTACTCTGTAATAATTCGTACCGTCATCATCAGGGAAATCAAAATAAACATACTCGTTATGATTTGAGAAAAGATTGGCTTCAAGAACTACAACCTCGGTCCATAACGTATCCGCTATATTATAGCCGGAAAGTCTTTCGAGCCTGTAACCCTTGATGTTTGTTTCATTCAAAGTCTTCCATGATATTTTAATCGAATCCTCTACTACGTTCCCTGTAAAATCTATAATATGTGAAACATAAGTACTGTTACTGAAAATTCTCTGCCCGAAAATTCCCGTTACATCTTTCCTTTTATCTTTAAAAACCGCAATCAGTCCGTCATTCTGATCAGATGCTACGGATAAATAACTCTTTTCCGAATTCGTATTAACAGCCAAAGGAGAACCTTCATTACTCCAGAGAGGTTCGCCGTTCTTGTTCAATCTTAACGCAAAAATATCCGGTTTTGTCTTCAGGTCTTTTGAATAAAACCATGCTGCAATTATTCCACCCCGGCTATCCCTTACGGAAACCTGCCCGAACTGGTCACCTTTTAATTTTAGAAAAGAATTTCCGTTTTCTTCCCAAACGGGACTACCGTTTAACCTGAATTTCTGGAAGTATACATTTTTATCTTTTGCATATTCGTTAGTCCAGCTTAGAATAATCGATGAATCACTTGATAAAACCGGCTGCGGATTAGATTGATGCCCTTTGGTTTTTGAAACCTGTCTCCCGTTTTGCTCCCAGAGTAATTGTCCTTCAATATCAACCATCTGATGAAACAATTGCTTAGGGTTTGTATGTGTCTGCCAGCAAAGATAGACTAACCCGTGATTAATTTTCATCGACTTAAACGTAATAACGCTAGACCTGCCCGAGATTTCTACCGGTTCCTCACCCCAGCTAATTTGACCCATTTTATCAATGTGATTTGCAAGGATGATATTTTTATTCCCCCTGGATTCCGTCCAGAAAATATATACTCCGCCAATACCATCGGCAATTAATGTTGAAATATTTTTAGCATTAACTGAAGAATCGATTATTATTCCTTCCTCCGGGAAATCCATATAACCGAAAGGAGAAACTTTTTGAATTACTATTTTATAAAATGACGGCGCATGTGCACTCTTTTCGATAAAAGAAACAAATGTATTTCCCTGTCCATCGGTAGACAAAGAGTAATTAAGAATATTATGGTCGGAATTAGATAGTTTTAACCCATTGTCTCCCCACGCAAGATGTCCGGAATTATAAACTTTTTGAAGGAAAAGCTCACCGTTGGATGCCGATGAAAAATCCTTATATGCAACAATAACAGCATTATCAACCGGGTTCGATAATACAGGTTTTTCTTTTTTCCCGTTCGTTGAGCTTATCTTTTTACCATCGGCTCTTAAACTTACTTTTCCGCTTAAATCAATATGCTGAAACAGTACATCGGGTGTTTTGTTTTTTGAATCTTCCCAGACAATAAAAATACCACCCTCGGGATTCTCGGCAGAAATAATATTAATAGGATTCCTTGTATCACGGATGAGCATTGTATTTTGAGAAAGGTTATTTGTCCATTGTCCCTTCAGTTCAGCCTGGTTAAATAAAACAGTTATAAAAAACGAAACAAGCGTTACAAGAAAAAGTTTTTTAAAAAGCCGTATAGTGATTTCTATTTCTTTATGCAACGACACTCAAATCCTCATTAAATCTAACACTAACAATTTTAGATACCCCTTCTTCCTGCATTGTAACGCCGTATAAAGTATCGCACGCTTCCATAGTTCTTTTGTTATGAGTAACAACAATGAATTGAGTACTGGTGCTAAATTCCTTTAAAATCTTTGTAAACCTATCAACATTGGCATCATCAAGAGGCGCGTCGATTTCATCAAGGATACAGAAAGGACTTGGCTTAACGAGATAAATTGCAAATAGTAGTGCAATAGCCGTAAGTGTTTTCTCTCCGCCGGATAACAACTCAATTGAAGTCGGACGCTTCCCTTTCGGTTTTGCAATTATTTCGATTTTACCTTCAAGCGGATCAATGCTTTCTTCTAATTTAAGATCAGCTTCATCACCCGGATTGAAAAGGCTTCTGAATATTCTAATGAAATTATCCCTAATTTTTTCGAATGTTTCTAAGAAAAGCCTCTGGGCAGTTGTATTTATTTCTTCAATGGTTCTGATAAGGTCTTTTTCCGATTCAAGTAAATCATTTCTTTGCTTGTTTAAAAACTCGAACCTTGACTTTTCTTCTTCAAATTCCGAGTACGCAAGTAAGTTAATCGGACCAAGGTTTTTTATCTGGTTCTTTAAGCCGTGCACTTCGGTATGCCGGGAGTTAAAATCAAACATACTCAAATCTTCAAACGTCTTCAATTCAAGATGAACTGAATAATTCTCCATTACACTGCTTTTTAAATTTTCTATCTTAAAGTCAATTTCATTTAATCTCATTTCGGCAGAATGAACCTCGTTACCGGCAGCTTCCCTCTCTTTACGGTATTGACTTTGCAGCTTTTCCTGGGTACTTATATTCTCGCGGATTGATTTAAACTGTGCGTCTATTATCTCTTTTTCAGATTCGAGTTTTCCTTTATCATAAACCAGTTCATCAAGTTCTTCTATTCTTTCGGATAATATTTCGGTTAAGGTTGAAATTTCTTCCCCTGCTGTTTTAATATCGGCTTCTCTTTTTTCAATAGAACGTTTTGTGGTTTCTAAAGTTTGTTCCCCGTGGATAATCGAACTTTCAAGATTCTTTTTTGAACCGCATAGACGTTCATGTTCAAGTTCAACATTGTTTTTGCGGGCAACAATTTTGTTGTATTCCGTTTCAATCGCTTTGAACTCTTCTTCAATTCTTTCCCGTTCTTCGTCGGCTTCTTTCTTTTGAATCACAAGTTTCGAGAGCGCAGAAGAAAGGGATTCCCTTTCGTTGTCATAGCTGTTGGACACGGTTACAAGCTCTTGAATTTCCTGCCGTGATTTCTCAATCTCGTCAACCGCTTTTTGTTTTTCATATTCAAACTGGCTAATCTGTTTCTCAACGTTCGCAAGGTCGTTAATCAGAATTCTTCCTTTTTCCGATAGAACCTTTAAATCAATTTGAGCAATCTGTTCTTCAACTTGTTCAATTTCTTTTACTAATTTGTTCAAGGTTGCTTCGCGTGCAGGAATATCTTTTATTAAATTTTCAAGGAGTTGTTTTCTTCCGAAAAGAGTGTCGTCAAGTTTGGGTGCGGAGCCAGCTTCAATTACGCCTGATGTATGTATTAGATCACCATTGAGTGTAGTAAAATTGAAGTCCGGGTATTTTTTTGAAAGTTCAAATGCAGCATCTAAGTTTTCTACAACTGCAATACGGAAAAGGATTTTGTTGAAAAACGGTTTCCATTTTTCATCCGTTTTAATTAGTTCCGAAGCCCAACCCAAAAAACCGTTCTCTTTAATTATCTTTTTCATTTTTCTGTTTATGAAAAAGTCCTCGATTTTTTGAAGTAAAGTTTTCTGTCCGTTGTTATTATATACCGGGATATAAAAAGAAGCCTTACCGAAATTGGAGATTTGAAGGTATTCAATTCCTCTTTTCACTTCGTCAATTGTTTCAACAAGGATGTTGTTCAGATTGTTTTTTAATGCGGCTTCAATTGCAAATTTAAACTTCTCATCAGCGTCCCCTATATTAGCAAGTAGATTTTTTGTGCCAGTAGTCCACACTTTATTTTCAAGTAAAGCTTTCGCTCCTTTCGAAAAACCCTCAAGATTGTCAATCAGGTTTTGAAGAAAACTTATTTTTTCTTTTATCGAAGAGATAATACTTCTTGCGGTAAGTTCGTTCTCCTTTAGCCCGGATAGTTTTTTATTTAACTCTTCTTTTTCCTTCTGCTTCCTGGCATAAATATCTTCCGCTTCAGCCAGTTTTTTCTCAACATCTGTTTTATCTAACGATAATTCTTCAAGGAATCCGACTGTCTTGGCAATATTACCAGTAAGAGTTTGAATTTTCTCATTTAACTTATTAATAGAAGCGTTTGTTCGTTCAAGTGATTTTTCAACATTAAGAAGTTTATTCTCTTCGGTGGTAATTTCTTTAAACTTGTTCAGATTGTTTTCGGCAAATACCTTCAGAGAGGCTCTTTTTAGTTCGAGGTTTTTCTTTTGGGAATCTACTTCTACAGATACTTCCTCTCTCTCTTTTTCTTTAAGTTGAATAAGATGGTCTGTTTGAGTGAGTTTTTCGCTGTTATCCTGAATCCCCTCTTCGATTACTTCGAGCTGGTAATTCAACTCTTCAATTTCCTGTTTATACTTATCAATATTTCTTTCGAGGGACTTTTTTCTCTCTTCAGAAACCGAGATATGCTGTTGAACAGAGTGAATTTTTTCCGTATGTGCCGTTATGTCGGTTCGTTTTTTATTTAGGGATTGTTCAACTTCATACAACTCTTTTTTAATTTCGGCAATCTCGTCTTCCAGCTTTGCAATCTCTGATTCAAGATTCAGCTTTTTTGAGAACGCTTCCTCTTTTGCCAGCTTGAACTCCGCTTTGTTCCGATGAAACAGTGCATATTCTCTATCTGCAAGGTCAAGTTCAAGTTCTCTTAAAGAAGACGAAAGCTTGTTATATTTATCGGCACGTTTAGCCTGTCTTTCAAGGCTGTTTACTTTCTTTTCAACTTCGGTAACAATATCGTTTACGCGCGTAAGGTCGGATTTAACTTCATCAAGTTTTTTCAGGGTTAATCTTCTTCTCAGCTTGTACTTATTAACACCGGCAGCTTCTTCAAACATTGTTCTTCGTTCATCAGCCCGGTTGCTAAGAATAGTTTCAACCATTTTCAATTCAATTACCGAATAAGCATTAGAGCCCATCCCTGTATCCATGAAAAGATTCGTTATGTCTTTTAACCTGCAGAGATTTTTATTCAGAAGGTATTCGCTTTCGCCCGAACGGAAAATCCTTCTTGTAATTGAAACTTCGGAATATTCTGTCGGAAGGATTCCCCTATCATTTTCAATTGTAAGGGAGACTTCCGCCATTCCCATCGGCTTTTTATTTGCTGTTCCGTTGAATATCACATTTTCCATTTTATCGGAGCGAAGCGTACTGCTTTTCTGCTCGCCAAGGCTCCATCGGATAGCATCAACAATATTTGTTTTACCGCACCCGTTCGGACCGACAACTGCCGTTAAACCGTGATTGAAATTAATCATGGTTCTCTGTTGAAAAGATTTAAAGCCTAATATTTCAAGTTTTTTTAGATACAAAAATTAAAACCGCTCTTTAAGTGATTGAAACACGAAATCAATTGTATTCTCATTAAGTTGGAAGTAGAGCATTATACTGCCGATTACCACCAGGAAAAAGATAAAAGAATAAAAATATACCTTCCCGGCAGAGACATCGTATATAACGAAAATTCCTTTTAACAGCCTGTAGAAAATCCATAGCCCGACGATTACGAGTAATATATAAAGGTACTCGGTAAAGATAGCTGTGTCAAGTAACCTGTATAACACTATTGCAAGCGGGATTAATAAAACAGACGGTAGAAATGCCCATACCGTGGTAAAATATGCATTGCTGAAAAACACTCTATTCATTACAAAGAATGAGAAGACTTTAATTATTATTGCGATTATAAAAATCGAGATAAAAAAGAAAATTGTAAGCCATAAAAGCGATTCTCCGGGATTCCATGTAAGATAGCTTGTAAAATTAATAAGCCGGTTTGATCCGAATGCAAGTAATATTTTTTCAAGTAAAACATTTGTCTTATGGCTATATAGAAAACTTGCTTTTATTAATCCCCAAACCGCTGCAACAATAATCGCGAGCAGAGTAGTTTGAAGACCGGATATGATTCTTAAATCTCTTATATCGGCAAAAAAGTTGTACGGTCTTAATAGTGCCCGTGTAGCGTCCTCTCTAAATTTTCTCCCTGAGTTTACAAGGAATCCCATAAAAATTGCAAGCACCAGCCCGAATACTATGAATACCATCGGGGCATCATCTTTTTTAACTCCCATCGGGATTGTAACTTTTTCAAGGTTATGCAGCCTCGAATAGATTACCTTGTATGTAATCCGGTTAGTTTTTCTCTCTTCATCTACGATACCGAGAGCAACCTGTTTTTCTTTACTGTACCCGGAAACAATTGAGTTATAATCGCTCCGATAATCAAACATCGTATTAAAAAAGTAGCCGGCGTGATAATTATTTTCCGAATAATCAAGTATCTTCTCAAAAAATTCTGCTTGAGCTTCGTATGAATGGGGAGTTGTATAACCGCTTGACGTCCCGATATTAGCTATATAACCGGCTTCGCTTATAAAAACTTTTCCCGTACCGAATAAGTGCTGTAAATCAAGATATACTTTTTCTGATTCTGTTATCGGGTTATTGAATAATTCCAACCCATAAAAATCAAGGCTCGGTATTTCGCTTATATGTCCTAATGCAAAGGAAGCATAAATTAATTTTGACGGGAGTGTTTTCTTTGCTGATTCCGCTAACCTGTTCAAGTATTGAATGTGTAATTCCGATGCACCAACGTAGGAGCCACCCAACCCTATTCCGGCAACAGCGGAATAATTCATATAGGCATTAATAAATCTATCAAGATAATTAAGACTTCTCTCTAAAAATAGTGATTCACCTGTCAATTTACCCGGAATCGATTGAAGCGGCATTTCGATAAAAGCCAGCAATCCGTACTTTTCGCATAAATATAAATAGTACGGGTGAGGAACCGATTTTGAAAAGCGGACGGAATTAAAACCAATTTCTTTTATCATCCTAATATCCCGTTCCATATCGGAATAATTGAAAACCGGTCCGAAGTTTTGGTTGGAAGGAATATAAGTAACCCCGTTTAATTGGAATTTTTTACCATTCAACAGTAATGAATCTTCGGCAGCCTTAAGCGAATAAAAAGAAACGGGTTTTTCTATTTCATCAATTATCTCTCCATTCATCAAAATCTGCAATGACACTCTATAGTTCACAGGATTATTGGTTGACCATAGTGAAATCCCCGGAACATTCAGGCTTCTCTCGAATATTGTTTCTTTCCCTTTCTTTAATTCCAAAGACTGGGTTGAAGATGCAATAAAACTCTTTCCTGTGTCGGATTTTACACCATATTTAATTTCAAATATGTTACCCTTTAATAGTGTATCCGGTACTGCCTGGTATTCTTTATTCTCCAGTTTCGAGATAATTTTTATTACCGGAACGGATGAACCTGTACTGAAGTCATAATTGAACTGGAATTTGGAGATATGAATATTTGGAATCACCCTTATCACAACATCACGGAAAATCCCCCCGGCTTTTTGAGGAAAAAGGAATCTATGTTTCAACGGGATTGTACTTTGAACTTCCAGTTTAGATGTAACTTTTAATGTAAGCGTGTTAATTTCATTATTTTTAAGTAGGTCGCGGGGTAAAATAAAGGAGAACGGCATTTCTCCACCCGGATGCCTGTAAATTAGATTGTTGTTAATTGATACATCCGCCGAGTAGCTTAACCCGAGGAAATGGATTTCAAGATTATTCTTTTTTAGGTCAATTTCGCTGATTTTGAAGGTTTTTCTAAAATATAATTCTCCATCTCCTTCAAAAATTGAAGGAACTGTAATTTTTGTCTTTTTCTCCGGCTGCTTCTCATTATACACCTCCCACATCCCGTTAAGAAGAATACTGCTTCTTGAACCGGAATAATCTAAAAAGGAGATATCTTTTATTTCTGTGCTAAAATTGGGGGGATTTCTAAAAATTATTTGTGAAAAGGATGTAGTTTTAGCCCCCAAAGTAAATAAAGTAAGTATAAACAAGAACCTAATATGAAAGAAGTTCATCAATAAACAATTCCTAGAAAATATAAAATTTAACTTGCAAATATACTGCTTTAGAGGGGGGGAAATCAACATAAAATTGCAGTATTAACCGGTTAATTTATGTTATTTACGGAATTTAGGGATTTGCTCTTGCAGCTTGTTTCCCTGCAAGAGCAAGTTGAAATTCTCTATATTTTGTTTCTATTCAAGTAAATTGCGACATCTTTAGCAAAATATGTTAGAATCATATCTGCTCCGGCTCGTTTGATTGCCGTAAGTGATTCAATCATCACTCTTTCTTCGTCAATCCAGCCGTTAATTCCAGCAGCTTTAATCATTGAATATTCGCCGCTTACCTGGTAAGCTGCAGTCGGCAATCCGAATTTCTCTTTCACACGGTAAATGATATCAAGATACGCCCCCGCAGGCTTCACCATTACAATATCCGCTCCCTCTTCAATATCGGATTCTACCTCGCGCAAGGCTTCATTACCGTTTGCAATATCCATCTGGTGTGAGCGTCTATCTCCAAATGCGGGGGTTGATTCTGCCGCATCTCTGAATGGACCGTAATAACCTGAAGCATATTTTGCTGCGTAACTGAGAATGGGAGTTTTTGTGAATCCTTTATAATCAAGTGCTTTCCGTATTGCAGCTACTCTTCCATCCATCATATCCGAAGGTGCAATTATATCTGCACCCGCTTCTGCATGAGAAATTGCTTCTTTTGCGAGCAGCGAAACCGTCTCATCATTCAAAACTTCATCACCGTTTAATACTCCGCAATGTCCGTGGGATGTATACTCACACAAACAGACATCCGTAATTACAAGCAGGTTTTCAACATTAGCTTTTATTGCTCTAACCGCCTGCTGAATTATTCCGTTCGGGTTATAAGCTTCCGAACCTTTCTCGTCTTTATGTTCCGGGATGCCGAACAGTATTATTGCCGGAATACCGAGTTGAACCAACTCTTTACATTCTTCAACAAGTTTATCAATCGATAGTTGAAACACACCCGGCATTGATTTAACCGGGTTTTTAATATTCTGCCCGGGAACAACGAATAACGGGTAAATCAAATCATCTTTATTTAAGCGGGTTTCGCGTACCATGTCCCGAACAATCGGGTTGTATCGTAATCTTCTTAATCTTTTAACCGGGTAAACTGCCATATTAGCCTCTCATTAGTTTATTTTTTCTTAAAATATTCTTCTACTTTTCGTGCAGTAGGCTCCGAGTTTTTTATACAATCACCTACCGAAATACCACCCCTAAAATTTCCGCTGAGGAAAAAACCGGGATTTTGTTTTTCAAATTCATCGAAATATTTTTCAACTTCAACATAACCGATATTGTACTGCGGAATTGCTTTCTCCCAATACCTTGAAGAAATTGATAACGGTTTTTCATTAATCCCCATTACCTTATTAAACTCGGTAATCACAATATCAATTAAATATTCCTTATCCAGCTTTAACAGGTCTGCATTTCTTGAACCACCAACAAACAATGTAAAAGAAGCCTTCCCTTCCGGGGCGCGTTTTTCAAAGATTACTGAACTCCATATTGCACCCAAAAAACTCATTCTTTCTTTTTCCGGGATTAAAAACCCGAATCCATCCAACGGCTGCTCAATACTTGATACAGGGTAAGTCAAAAACAAAACCAGAACGGGCGGATGATAAATCATTTCAAGTTGATGCGAAAGTTCTTTGTCATAATTTTTCATCAAGTCGGATAAAGTATAAGCCGTGATTGTCGAAATTACTGCATCAGCCCGGATTTCTCCCGGTAGTCCGTTTTTGTCATACTTTAATAAATAACCACCGGCAAGTTTTTCTATTGCAGTAACCTCGCAATCAAAAAGCAGTTTACTACCAAAAGTTTCTGCTAATTTTTTAGGTAGGATTTGAATTCCATTTTTAAAAGAGAACATTTTTGCACTATGCTTAGATTTCTCTTTTCTTTTCCTTCTTTCCCTAATTGAACGGATAGTGCCGATCATTAATCCACCGTATTTTTCCTCAAGTGCGTATAACTTCGGGAATGCCGATTTTACGCTTAATTCTTCCGGTTTACCGGCATAAACACCGGCTACAAAAGGATTGATGGCATAATCTAAAAATTCCTGCCCAAGTCTTCTTTTTACAAATTGTGCAATACTCTGGTAATAACCGTCGGCAGATCTGCCAATAAATGGTTCGGCAAATAATCGTATTTTTGCCTTTGTTGAAAAAAGTTTTGTTTTAATGAATGATTTCATACTCATCGGGAGGGCGTGGAGTTCACCGTTACGGAGAATATACCTTTTATTCCCCTTCTTATTTGCGTAAATAAACTCATTCTTTAACCCGAGTTCTTCAACTAACTGACTTACCAACGGTGATGTTTCAAGCCCGCTATTCGGTCCGCGGTCAAAAAGGAATCCGTTTTCGATAACGCTTTCCATACTTCCGCCCGGCTCAATCCGCTTTTCAAGGATTGTAACATCAAAACCGCTTTTTTTCAGCCAATATCCGGTTGTTAAACCGGAAATGCCTGCACCTAAAATTACAACTTTCTTATCCATTATTACCGTTTATGTCTGAAGAATAATATTCCAACATTTTTTACAATGTAAAATTATTTAATAACGGAACGGAAAGCAATTTTTAAGTCTTGTTTTCATTAAGTTTTGATTTCGCCAACTCTGCAAGTGCCTCAATAAATAACGGCGAATCATTCAATCCCTCCATCATAATGTAGTTTTCTATTTTGCATTCGTCGGCTACATGACGGTACTCTATATCAAGCTCAAAACTTGTTTCAATGTGGTCGGAAACGAAACTGATCGGGATAATCAATAGATGTTTTTTCCCCTCAGCAGCAAGTTTCTCGATCATTTTATCCGTCGCCGGTTCAAGCCACTTCATCGGTCCTACTTTACTCTGAAAGCATAGATGATGTTGATGAGAGTGATTCCTCAATTTCATTAACTCGTCAACGCATGTCATTATTTCACAAAGATACGGGTCTCCCTTTTTAATATAACTTTGAGGTGTTCCGTGTGCGCTGAATACAAGTTGAACTTCGTCCCTTAATTCAGCCGGAAATTTCAAAAGCGTCTCGTCAATTCTCTGGTTAACCGACTGGAGGTATTTCTCATCTTTAAAATATGACTCAATGTAAACACACTTTGAATGATCCCCTTTAAATACTCTTTCCCATTCATTAAATGATGAACCTGTAGTAGAAATCGAGTTGTGCGGGTACAAGGGAAGAAGAATTATTTTGTTGTAATTTCCTTTTTCAATTAAAGCAGCAGTATCGGCCGTTAATGGATGCCAATACCGCATTGCGACAAAAACATCTACCGGGAAACCTTCTGTACGAAGCTGATTTTGCAGCATTGATCTCTGTATTTCTGTCCAGTATCCGAGTGGAGATTTCCCCCCGATTAATTTGTATTCTTCTTGAACTTTAGGGGCTCTTTTTTTAGATATAAACTTTGCGAGCACTTTTTGAAATGGCAATTTAAAAATATCCGGGTCGTTGAATAGATTTTCGAGGAACGGTTGAACCGCTTCAAGGGAATCGGGACCACCGAGGTTAAATAGTACTACTGCTGATTTTGTCTTCATTTCTTCTCAATACTTCTTTTAATGATAAAACGAAAGAGAGATTTAATTCGTTCATATAAAGTTAAAAATTCCGGAGTAAAATAATACAAAACGAAGGTTAATTCAGCATTTGTTGTAAAAGGTCCGGGTTGTCACTCATAATTCCATCTACACCGAACTTAAGTGTCTTTAGTATATCCGTCTGAGTATTGGGTGTATAGGCATATACTTTAATACCGTTAGAATTAGCGATAAAACAGAGGTTTTTATCGAGTTGTGTAAATGAAACCAGAACATGTTTATAACCTTGTTTTATACATTCATCAATATTTTCTTCAAAATCAACTTGTGAGTTGTCTGCTCCTAATGATAAATTAGGGTTCAGTTCTTTCAATCTCCTAATTACTTTGAGATTTGTACAAGTTGTAATAGCTTCAACTGAAGTATTGTGGTTCTCGAGAATTTTCGCAATACTAATTAATCCCGAGTCAGGGCATGGCTCCTTTAAATCAATAAAAACAGTTTCAAAACTATCTCCGAATCTTTGAAAGAAATCCACCAACGAAGGAATTTTATAGCCACCGTTTAGGGTAATATTGTTCAACTCGGAGAAATTGAAATCATTAATTGAACCCGATGTATCTGATTGTTTATCCAGAAGATTATCATGCAGTATTACCGGTTGAAAGTCTTTTGTAAAACTGATATCTATTTCAATATGCTGAAAGCCTTTTTTTTGGGCAGCACTAAAACTTTCTATTGTGTTTTCCAGATGCACCAGGTGATACCCTCTGTGTACTATAGCTTTTACTGTTGATGCCAAGTCCTCGTATTTGCTAATGCAAGAATTAAAAAGTAAAGCGATTACCAATACCGACAGAAACCATATAATCAAACGATTCACCGAAGTCATAATTTTTAATTTTTGTTCTATTGAATGAGTAGTATTTCTATTCTAAGCTGCTATCTTTAATTAGCATACATCCGTTATGATTTCCACTGATAAATCATAACTAATCATAACCCATCAGAGTTGATCAGCGTCCAATTTTCAATCAAACTTCTAGCCTCTCGCCTCTTGCTTCTAGCCCCTAATAAACTCCTCAACTTTTATAAGAAGTTCATCAATCTTAGAAACATCTTTTCCGCCTGCAGTTGCTAGGTGAGGACGACCGCCGCCGCCACCGCCAACTATCTTAGCGGCTTCACCGACTATCTTGCCTGCACTCAACTTCTTCTCTTTAATAAGTGAATCGGAAACTACACACACAAGCCCGACTTTTCCGTCAAGTTCGCTAACCATCAAACCAACGCCGTCTTTAATTTTGTTACGGAGTTCATCACCGAATAGTTTCAGTTCATCCATGTTATCTGCTTGAACTTTCCCTTTATAAAGATTTATCCCGTTCACAACTTGCTGTGAGGCTAATAACTTCGGTATTTGTTCTAACTTTTCTTTTAATTTAAAAGAAGCTAATTCCTTTTCAAGTTTCTTTTTCTGTTCAAGCAGTTCGGCAATCCTCTCTTCCTCCGAGTGAATTTTTTCAAGCTGTAGATTTAAAAACTCTTCCACACCCCGCCCTGTAACTGCTTCAATTCTTCTTATTCCGCTTGCAATTGAAGCTTCGGACAAAATTTTGAACAGCCCGATTTGTGCCGAGTTTTCAACGTGCGTTCCGCCGCAGAATTCCATAGTAAAATCGCCGAACTGAACCACTGTAACTTTATCACCGTATTTATCACCGAAGAACATCAAAGCACCCATCTTCTTAGCTTCATCAAAAGGAATATCGCGGTGATAAGTACGAACCAGGTTTCTTCTCAACTGCTCATTTACAAGTCCTTCAACTTCACGGATTTCGGTATCACTGAGTTTTGCATAATGAGAAAAATCGAATCGCAATCTATCCGGTCCCACAAAAGAGCCGGACTGCTGGATATGTGTTCCCAAAATTTTTCTTAATGCTGCATGTAGAAAATGTGTAACCGAGTGGTTTCGCATTATATCCCATCTTCTTTTACTATCAACAGAAGAGAGAACGTTCATTCCTAATTCGGTTAATACTCTAGCTTGGTTGTCGACGACGTGTACTATTTTATTATTGACTTTAATCAGGTCGACTACATTTAACCCGGTTTCTCCGATGATAATTTCCCCTGTATCATCAACCTGTCCGCCAGATTCAACATAGAAGGGAGTTTGGTCAAGAATTATCAACTCGCTATTTTCTTCTTTTTTCAAACCGGTAATTTTTGCTTCGGTAGAAAGAGTATCATACCCGACAAAAATCGAATCTCCGTTAATTGTTTCAAATGAATTCAGATCATTAACCTGGATATTAATCGAAGCCATCTTTTCTTTAGTCGCTTCCCTGGCTCTCTCTTTCTGCTCTTCCATAAGTTTATTGAAAGCTGCTTCATCAACAGCGAAACCGATTTCGCGTGCCATCACAGTAGTTAAATCAACCGGGAAACCGAATGTATCGTACAGTTTGAATGCTTCTTCACCGGCAATTACTGTTTCATTTTTCGATTGAAGATTTTTAACTATTCCTTCGAATAGTTCAATTCCTCTATCCAGGGTTTTGTTGAAACTCTCTTCTTCCGATTTGATTATCTTTTTAACAAAATCCTGTTTCTGTTTTATTTCAGGGAATGCATCCCCCATATTCTTTACAAGAACATCAACAAGAGTATAAAGGAAAGGTTCATTCAGATTCAATTTTCTACCGTAGCGAGCGGCACGCCTAAGGATACGGCGTAAAACGTAACCGCGTCCTTCGTTTGAAGGTACGGCTCCGTCAGTTATCGCAAATGTTAGCGTACGGATATGGTCTGCAATTACTCGCATCGGAATTTTATTCTCTTCTTCATCATATCCAATTTTTGATAGTGCTGCGATTTTTTCAATTAAAGGTGAAAAAACATCCGTATCATAATTTGAATTTTTCTTCTGAAGCACAGCACACACGCGTTCAAAGCCCATCCC
>DAIRET010000004.1:0-20425 GCA_036795455.1 Ignavibacteriaceae bacterium | reverse complement strand
AATTCAAATGCCTCATCGTCGGTACGATAAACAGTTGCCCAAAGCCTTTCTTTCGGCAGCTTCCAGATTTCTGTTAGTAATTCCCAAGCCCATGTAATAGCTTCTTTTTTATAGTAATCGCCGAAAGACCAATTGCCGAGCATTTCAAAGAAAGTATGATGGTAAGTGTCGTAACCAACTTCTTCAAGATCGTTATGTTTACCGCTTACACGGATACATTTTTGCGTATCGGCGGCGCGGTGATAATCGCGTGCTCCCTGACCGAGGAATACATCTTTAAATTGATTCATCCCGGCGTTAGTAAATAAAAGTGTCGGGTCGTTAAAAGGAACCACAGGTGCGCTTGGTACAATTCTATGCTCTTTGCTTTTAAAGAAATCCAAAAATTGCTGTCTAATTTCTTGTGAAGTCATACTTTCCTTGTTTATAAAAATTGAGTGTGCAAAAATAATAAATAATCAGGTTATTTCTGGCGGGTGGGTTAATGAAGATTTAAGGGTAAAAACTTCACCGAAAAAAATGGGCATGTGCTTTACAATTTTTAGCAAATGATATAAAAAGAGAGAATGTTTTAATCAATTTATGTAAAGCACTTGCACTGGCTGACAAATTAAATCTTTTCGACTGTATCCAGTTTTTTCATTCTGCCGAAAGAGCTTCATCCCTTGTTGCAAATATTTTAAATATAGCAGTAAAGCCTGCTATCTCGAATACTTCTTTTATATGCGGAGCCAAACTGCAAAGAAGAAATCTACCTTTCAACTCTTTGATTTTTTTCGCTGTAAATAGAAGCACACGCAAACCGGAACTGCTTATATAATCTAAACTCTGAAAATCGACTAAAATATTTGTTTCGTTTTTATCGAGAATTGAAAGCAGTTTTGATTCGAGCATACCGGCATTACTTGCGTCCAGTTTACCCGATAAGCCAACAACTGTAAAACTATTTACTTTTTCATCTTTAATTTCCATCTGTAACTCCATTCTTTATTAATTTCTTTTTTAAGGTCAAAACATTCCTATTGTTTACCCTTGCATATTTTATCTCGTTCATTTTTTGTCGGACGAAGAAAATTCCGAGTCCGCCGATTTTTCTTTCATCAATTGAAAGTGTAACGTCGGGGTCCGGGATTTTTGTAGGGTCGAATTCAATCCCGTAGTCTATTAATTCAACAAGAATTTCGGTTTCATTTAAAGTGATATTTACTTCAATCTTGCTTTTCTCACCATCCGGGAACCCGTATGAAACAATATTTGTAACAAGTTCATCAAGAGATAATGAAACATCGAAGACAACATCCGGCGGCAAAGAGTTCTTTTCCCCGAATTCCTCAATCAACAGGCTTAAGCGATTCACTTCACTTATCTTGTTTTCAATTTGTATAGAGAGTTTTTCCATCTAAATTTCAATATTCTATGGTTCAAAATATAGAAATCTTTCTTTTATTAAAAACTTATTCTTTACTAAATTGAAACACACGATTTCGACTATTACGGAATGAACATTAAAGAACGAATTGAAGAATTAGTGCGGGAAGAGATCCTTCTTGAACCATTTAACAAGAACTGGATTTCTTTGTTTGAAAAAGAGAAGAGTTTCTTAAGCAATCTTCTGCCGGATACAATTGTTAAAAGAATTGAACATTTCGGGAGTACTGCAATAGATAGATTAACAGCAAAACCGGTTATTGATATGTGAATCGAAGTTAATTCTTACAGCGAAACCGTAAAACTAATTGTCCCGGTTTTATCGGAATTGGGTTACGAGTATTTTTGGAAAACTGATGTTGAAACTCCTTACTACTGGTTGATTAAAAGGGATGAAAACGGAAAAAGAAGTTATCATATCCACATGGTTGAAAAAGAATCGGAATTATGGGATAGGCTTTACTTTAGGGATTACTTGATAAAATTTCAGGAAGCCGCAATGGAATATGGAAGACTTAAATCGCGTTTAGCAGTTAGTTTTCCGAATGACCGTGTAGCTTACCATAATGGTAAATCCGGCTTTTTATTATCGACTACAAAGAAAGCAAAAGAGTATTTCTTGCGGATTAAAGAACAAGTTAAATTTTAGAAACTACAAAAAAAGAAAATGTATATATTAGGAATATCGGCTTTTTATCACGACAGTGCAGCATGTCTATTGAAAGATGGTGAAATAATCGCCGCTGCACAGGAAGAGCGTTTTACGCGAAAGAAACATGATTATCGCTTCCCTGTAAACGCTGTCAATTTCTGCTTGAAATATGCGAAGATAAACGGGACAGAACTGGATTACATTGCTTTCTACGATAAACCGTTTTTAAAGTTCGAAAGACTGCTTGAAACTTATTTGACTTTTGCACCGGCTGGAATTAAATCATTCTTAAAAGCGATGCCACTCTGGTTAAGAGAAAAAATCTGGATAAAAGAATTGATTCAAAAGGAAACGGGATTTGAAGGAAAAATACTTTTCCCGGAACACCATCTTTCACATGCCGCATCGGCATTTTACCCATCTCCCTTTAATGAAGCTGCTATTCTTACAATGGATGGAGTAGGCGAATGGGCCACTACAAGCTACGGCATCGGGGACAAAAACAAAATCGATATACTTGCGGATATAAAGTTTCCTCATTCGTTAGGATTGCTCTATTCGGCTTTTACATACTATACCGGGTTCAAAGTTAATTCAGGCGAATATAAAGTTATGGGACTCGCTCCCTACGGTGAACCGAAATATGTTGATATTATCAAGAAAGAATTAATTGATATAAAAGATGACGGTTCTTTCAAAATGAATATGAAGTACTTCGATTACTGTGCGGGTTTAACTATGACTAATGCAAAGTTTAATTCGCTTTTCGGAGGGAAACCCCGTAAACCGGAATCAAAATTAACTCAAAAAGAGATGGACCTTGCCCGTTCAGTTCAAGATGTTACAGATGAAGTTGTTTTGAAAATAGGGAAACATCTTTACAAAGAAACCAAAATGGAAAGCATTACGCTTGCCGGAGGCGTTGCCTTAAACTGCGTTGCAAATGGAAAATTATTGAGAGAAGGAAATTTCAAAAATGTCTGGATTCAACCGGCTGCTGGTGATGCTGGCGGGGCTCTCGGTGCCGCTTTAGCTGTCTGGTACGGTTATCTTAATAATGATAGGACTGCCGATGGAAAAACAGATTCAATGAAAGGTGCTTATCTGGGACCGAATTACACCGATGAAGAAATTCTCTCTTTCCTGGATGAAAATGAAGTCGTGTATGAAAAAGTTGACAGAAATAGTATCCCGCAACTAACAGCAGATATTATTGCAAATGAAAATGTAGCAGGATGGTTCCAGGGAAGAATGGAATTCGGACCACGTGCTTTGGGAGCCAGATCAATAATCGGCGATGCCCGCTCTCCAAAAATGCAGTCCGTAATGAATTTGAAAATAAAATTCAGAGAAAGTTTCCGCCCCTTTGCTCCTTCGGTTCTATATGAAAAGGTATCGGATTATTTCGAGCTTGATTGTCAAAGTCCGTATATGCTCCTTGTTGCCGATGTAAAAAAAGAGCGACGTAAAGAAATGTCCGAAGAAGAGATTGCACTCTTCGGAATAGACAAATTAAATATTGTTCGGTCTGATATTCCGGCTATTACGCATGTAGATTATTCAGCACGTGTTCAAACAGTTCATAAAGAAACGAATCCACTTTATCACAAGATGATTGAAGAGTTTGATAAAAAATACGGCTGCGGTGTTATCATCAACACTTCATTTAATGTACGTGGTGAGCCGATTGTTTGCAGCCCGGCTGACGCTTACAAATGCTTTATGCGTACTGAAATGGATTACTTGATCATGGGGTGTTATTTAATCGATAAGAAAAAACAAAAACCTCTTACCGGCGACACTAACTGGAAAAAAGAATTTGAACTGGATTGATTATGCTACAGGAAATTAAAAATATCAACAACTCACCGGGAGCATTAAGGAAATTCGGATATACGATGGGAATAGTATTGCTTCTCATTGCGCTATACTTATTTTTAGTAAATATAGAATCATTTACTATTTTTGCAGCCGTCGGAATTGCTTTTATTTTATTAGGACTAATATTACCTAAAACCCTGAGGTATTTTAATATTGTATGGATGACCATTGCTATTGTATTAGGGCATTTTATTTCCGGGTTGATACTTGTTATCCTTTTCTATATCGTACTCACACCAACGGGACTTATAATGCGGATACTGAGGAAAGATTTATTAAATCTTAAATTCAAACCTGGAACAAAGAGTTATTGGACTGAAAGAGAGAAGCAGGAAAACATTAAAGACGCTTTCGAAAAACAATTTTAATTAAACATAAGAAGATATATGTCTAAACTATCAATACTCGGCGAATTATGGCAATTCCTGAAAATCAGGAAAAAGTGGTGGTTAACTCCAATCGTTATTTTTCTTGTTTTATTAGGAGCATTAATAGTGCTTGCAAAAGGCTCTGCACTTGCACCATTTATTTATGCTATATTTTAAGAAATAACCAATGGCTAAGCAGAGTATTAAAATAAAAAAGGAGAAGAAAAGAATTCCTGTTCCTAAGAAAGCACCTAAAATTGAAAAGTCTAAAAAAGCTTACGACAGAAAAAAAAGTAAGAAAATAGAGTTGGAAAATAATACGGCAACCGGATAGGTTATTCCTCTGCTTTTAATCAGTATAATATTTTTATGATAAGCTATATTCCAATTACACGCATAAAGTGGATGAAAACCACTCTCTTCCCATTTTATATATACTTCAGCGACCTTGCTGTCCGGTATAATTACATTAAAGTATTGGACTCCAAAGGAATAACAAACTTTTCGGTATCACTTTTATTCGAGCTTTGTTTTGCTTTTTCGATAGTCTATCTTCTCTCTATCTTCACAACTAAACGAAAAGTAGCGATAGGAGTATTTACATTTTTTTTCTCGGTAATCCAGTTAATTGTTTACGGACACTATTTTTATTTCGGCGTTCTGCCAAATAATTATTCAATAAACTATTTGTTCCGCAGCCCTTCCGATTCACTTGCACTAATTACCGGCAGTTTAAATTGGATTCATGCCTTCCTGTTTGTAATTCTATGTTTGATTAATTATCTGATAATTACATATTCGGTTAGCGGTTTTGAAGCAATAAAGAAAAAATACACTTATGCAATTCTAATCCTATTCGTTATCAATGTTTTTATTTTTAACAATAATGTCCGGTTTCATCCTTCAAGTTATTCTGTTTCCCCGGCAACTATTTTCTCATTAAAATACGTAATCCAGCAGAGAATGAGCAGTGGTGATTTCCAGGTTGAAGAAGGTTACGTGCAAAGGAAATTCAGCATTAAAGATAAGGATAAGATTTCTCCGTCTTATAACTGTTTAATTTTTTTGTCTGAAAGCCTTACAAGAAAGAATTTGCAATACTACGGGTATGAGAAAGAAAATTCCCCTTTTGTAGATTCAATGATAAACAAAGGGAATGTAATTTTATACAAAAATCATTTTGCCAACTCGGTCTCCACGCAGTATTCAATGCCGATGATTTTCTCCGGGCAGTTTACACTTGAAAGAATAAACCAGCCATATATTTATGACTACTTAAAGAAATGGGTAGATATTAAGACTTTCTTTATCTCATCACAGTCATACCAGACCGACAACTTCGATCTTGTAATCAATACATCGTTCGACTATTTCATATGTCAGGAAAATTCAGGTGAAAAGAGATTTAACGACAGAGGAATTGATGATAACCTGCTGATTTCATTCTTCGACAGCTTCATCGAAAAATTTAGTAAAGAAAAATTCTTCGGGATTATACAGTTTAACAACACACATTATCCTTATAAAACTGCTTCGGAAAAGTCAAAGCTGTTTTTACCCGATACTCCCGGTTCGTTGAACAGCTACAACAATACTATCTACGAACAGGATCAAATTATAAAAAGTTACTTTGCACTTTTAGAGAGTAAAAATTTGCTTGATTCAACTGTAATTATTTTCCTTGCGGACCATGGCGAGGCTTTCTCGGAACACGGGCACAGTGGGCATTTACAAACGTTGTATAATGAAGACATCGCCACCCCTTTATGGGTTTTCTTACCTCCATCTTTTAGTGCGGATAAAAAAAACGTTTTAACGAGTAATACTTCAATTCCTACTTCCAACATGGATTTATTCCCCACAATATTTGACTTATATGAAGGACTGCATTACCCGGATTTAAACTTATTACCGTTTGGCAATTCTCTTTTTTCCCGGATTAACAGCAATAGGTTTATTCCCGCTGCCGGTATGGACATGCTTGATACAAAGGCATTAATAAATGCCCCGTATAAGTTCATTCATACTGTAAAAAACGGGAAGCAGCATTGCGAACTTTTCGATATAACAAATGACTTTAACGAACTCAACAATCTCTGGGAAAAAGTTGATAATCAAACCCGCGAGTACTACCTGAACGAATTGAAAAAATTCGACCATATTAAGTTCAAAGGTTTTTAAATTTATTCCACCCCTACTGTTTTAGCCAAATTTTCTAAATGTTTTACCCGATTTATTTACCGAAATCAATTATTTTCATCAAAATAGTAAAATTATTTGCGTATCATTTGATCAGACCATATATTTACGCCCGAAATTTTTATTATTCTTAAAAAATTAAGGTGTTATTATGGTAGACAATTTAGATGTAAAGATACTTAACATATTACAGGAAAAAGGAAGAGAAAAAAGAAGCGATATAGCGAGTGAAGTCGGAATGTCGATCCCCTCTATTAGCGAAAGAATGTATAAAATGGAAGGGAAAGGAATAATTGAAGGTTATTACGCAAAAGTTAATAAAAGCAAATTCAACTACGATATTATGGCTTTTATACTTGTAAATATGGATTCTTCAAAACATTACAAAACACTTGCCCAAAGAGTAGACAAAAACCCGAACATCCTTGAATGCCATTCAATACTCGGCGAAGGCTCTCACATGATGAAAGCAATAGTTAAAAACACAACGGAGCTTGAAAAACTGCTTGCGGATATTCAAACCTGGCCTGATGTAACTAATACGAGAACATACTTTGTGCTTTCTACTATTAAAGAAACAACTAAAATACCTTTGTAATCAACTGAACTAATAACTAAACCAACGAAAGGAAGAAAATGGCTAAAGGGTTAAGTTCTATAGCTAAAGTATTAAAATTTATTAAAGATAATAAAATCGAATTTGTCGATTTGAAATTTATGGACTTCCCGGGGCAATGGCAGCACTTTACAGTCCCTTCTATTCAATTTAAAGAATCATCCTTCGTAGATGGCTTCGGTTTTGATGGCTCATCAATCAGAGGATGGAAATCGATTGAAGAAAGCGATATGCTTGTAATTCCAGACCCGGATACAATGTTCATTGATCCTTTTATTTCTGCACCGACAGTTAGTTTTATCGGTGATGTTTATGAACCGGCGACGAAAGAAAAATATTCACGCTGCCCGAGAAATATTACTCAAAAAGCTGATGCTTATCTTAAATCAACCGGAATAGCAGACACAGCTTTTTACGGTCCCGAAGCCGAATTCTTTATTTTTGATGACGTTCGCTTTGATTCACAACCCAATAGTAGTTTTTATTTTGTTGATTCAATTGAAGGTAAATGGAACAGCGGAAAAGAAGAAAATCCGAATCTCGGCTACAAACCAAGATTCAAAGAAGGATACTTCCCGGTACCGCCAACAGATTCTTTAATGGATTTGCGGAATGAAATGGTCAGAAACTTATTTGCTTGCGGAATTACAGTAGAAGCACAACACCACGAAGTTGCAAGCGGTGGTCAGTGTGAAATCGATCTACGATTTCAACCCCTTTTAAAAGCCGCAGACCAACTGCTTCTATTCAAATATATCGTTAAAAACACAGCTAAAGAATACGGGAAAACAGTTACTTATATGCCGAAACCGATTTATGGTGATAACGGAAGCGGAATGCACGTGCATACCAGCTTGTGGAAAAAGGGTAAACCGATTTTTGCAGGGAATGGTTATGCGGGATTAAGTGAAATCGCTTTATATTTTATCGGTGGTTTAATAAAACACGCTCCTTCGCTATTGGCATTTACTAATCCTACAACTAATTCATACAAGCGTTTGGTACCGGGTTATGAAGCTCCCGTGAACCTTGCTTATTCGCAAAGAAACAGGAGTGCGTCCATAAGAATCCCGATGTATTCAACTAGCCCGAAAGCAAAACGTGTTGAATTTAGATGTCCCGACCCATCAGGGAACCCGTATCTTGGTTTCTCCGCTATTCTTATGGCTGGAATTGATGGTATACTTAACCGAATAGACCCGGGTGAGCCGCTTGATAAAGACATTTATGATATGAGTCCCGAAGAACTTAAAGACGTTCCTTCAACTCCGGGCAGCCTAAAAGAAGCATTGAAAGCGCTTTCAGATGACCATGAATATCTTATAAAAGGAGATGTTTTTACTACCGATGTAATTGATACATGGATAAAGTATAAATACGATAAAGAAATTAAACCGATGGCACTTCAACCCCATCCGTATGAGTTTTCTTTATATTACGATTGCTAACAATTAATACTAACCATGAGGAGAAACAAAACACTCCTCATGGTTTTCTTTTAGAAAATTACATCCCGCTTTTCACAATTTTTTATGCTTATATTTTTCATCTCAAGGAATTCTATACCGGAGCAGTTTGTTTACTACCCTGGAATATCAGCATGATTATCCGGCATCCCGGTATTTGAATTGAATTTGAACATCTTAAAATTTTCTATAATTCGGCATTATATATTTGTCGAAGTAAAATTTTTCAAATATTTTGGGTTACTATTTTTAACGATTATGTTGATAAAACGAAAACGTATTAAATTAAAACATTTTAGAAGGAATTTACATGCTTATTCAGCAAAGAACGATTAAGAATGAAGTCTCAATTTCCGGTATAGGATTACACACAGGAACCGAATGTACAATGACATTCAAACCGGCACCCGAAAACTACGGAATTAAATTTGTTAGAACAGACCTTGGAGGCAACCCGGAAATCCCCGCTTTATGCGATTTCGTAGTTGACGTTTCCCGCGGGACTACTCTCGGTATTGGTGATGCAAAAGTTTACACCGTTGAACATGTGTTGGCAGCGGTTGTAGGACTTCAAATCGATAACATAATTATTGAACTTGACGGAATTGAACCTCCTATAGGAGACGGAAGTGCTCTTCCTTATGTCGAAGTTTTATTAAAAGCCGATTTCGTTCAGCAGGAAGCTCCTAAAGATTATTTGATAATTGATGAAACCGTGATTTACCACAATGAAGAGAAACAGGTTGATATTGTTGCACTTCCTTTGGATGGCTATAGAATAACTGTAATGGTAGATTATCAAAATCCAGCTCTCGGAAGCCAGCACACAGGCTTATTCGACCTTGAAAGAGAGTTTGTTTCCGAATTCGCCCCATCAAGAACTTTTTGCTTTTTAAGTGAAGTAGAACAATTATCAAAAGCAAACTTGATTAAAGGCGGAGATATAGATAACGCCGTTGTTATTGTAGACAAAAAAATGAACCAGGAAGAGTTAAATGCGCTTGGAGCTTCCCTCGGAATTGAAAAAACAATTGCACTCGGTGAAAACGGAATTCTTGACAACAAAGAACTCCGTTTTAGAAATGAACCGGTTAGACATAAACTTTTAGATTTGCTCGGAGATCTTGCATTAATCGGGGTTCCTATTAAAGCACAAATTCTTGCCGCTCGCCCCGGTCATAAGTCAAACGTTGAATTTGCAAAACAGATACGGAAATTGTACCAGCAGAAAAAACTTGTAAAAAAATATCAGCATGTAAAAAAAGAAGGAGTTGTTTTTGATACTAATGCAATTCAAAGAATACTGCCTCATAGATACCCCTTCCTTTTAGTAGACAAAATAACCCATCTTGAGCTTGATAAGAAAGTAATAGGATTAAAATCCGTTACGGTGAATGAACCATTTTTCCCCGGGCATTTTCCGGGACAGCCTGTAATGCCGGGCGTATTAATAATTGAAGCTATGGCTCAAACAGGCGGAGTTTTACTGTTGAATGCCTTCCCAAATCCGGAAGAAAAACTTGTTTATTTTATGCAGATAAATAATGCAAAATTCAGAAAAACAGTTTTACCCGGCGACCAGCTTATACTTGAAGTTGAAATGATTAGCAAAAAAAGCAAAGTTGTTTTAATGTCCGGTAAAGCCTACGTTGACGACACACTTGTCGCCGAAGCAGATTTTATGGCGGGTATAATTGACCGCCCCGAAAAGAAAATTGATTAATCAGCGAGATATACTTATGAACAAAATCCATCAAACAGCTATTGTTAGTCCAAATGCCAAATTAGGCGATAATATTACAGTAGAACCTTATGCAATAATTTATGACGATGTTGAGATCGGAAACGGAACATACATTGGTCCGCATACTGTAGTTTATAATGGTGCAAGAATCGGCAATAATGTTAAAATTTACCAGAGCGGCTCAATTTCGCATGTTCCGCAAGACCTCAAATTTAAAGAGGAACCGACATATTGTTTTGTTGGCGACAATACAACACTTCATGAATTTGTAACACTTCACAGAGGCAGTAATGAAACCAAGAAAACCGCAATAGGTTCACAGGTTTTGTTGATGGCGTATTCGCATGTTGCACACGACTGCATTATCGGCAACAACTGTATTGTTGCCAACTCGGTTCAAATCGGCGGCTTCGTCGAAATGGACGACTTCGCTATAATCGGTGGATGTACACCTATTCATCAATTCTGTAAAGTTGGAAAGCACTGTATGGTCGGTGGCGGTTTCCGAATTATTAAAGATGTTCCGCCATACATTTTAGCTGGTGAAGAACCGCTTCACTATGCCGGACTAAATACAATCGGGTTGAGAAGACGCGGTTTTTCAAATGATGAAATTGCCACATTGAAAGATGTTTATCACTTGATTTATGAATCGGGAATAAATGTTTCGCAGGCGAAAGAGAAGATTATTGAAAAATATTCAGGGAATCAACGTGCGATGGATGTCGTTGATTTCATTAATCGTAGTAAACGCGGATTAATCCCAAGGTGAAATGGAAATATTTTAGTTCCGGTTTCAATACCGGTAAAAAAAATATGGAAATAGACCTCCAGCTTGCAAGAATAAATAATGCTGAAGATGTGTTTCTAAGATTTTATCGCTGGCAGCCGTACTGCATTTCATTAGGAGCTAATCAAAACATTGAGATAATTGATGAAATGAAATGCTCGGGAGATAACATTGATATCGTTAAACGTCCTACCGGGGGAAGGGCAATACTACATGCAGAGGAACTGACTTATTCGGTTGTTTTTCCGATTAATTTAAATTATACTCCGTCCGTAATCTACCGTGAAATTAATTACGCATTGATGAAAGGACTGGAATTCTTTGATTCGAGATTAAAAGAAGCGGAGCTTGAAAATCTTCAACCCGATTTTTCATCTGTATATAAAACGGTTGAAGGGAATGCTTGTTTTGCTACCGCCGCTAAAAGTGAGTTGAAATATTCGGGCAGAAAATTAATAGGCAGCGCTCAAAGAAAACTTGGTAGTGTTGTACTTCAACATGGTTCTATTCTTTGCGGAAGTTTTCATAAAAGAATAACAAATTATCTTAAAATTGACCGGGATGAGAAATTAAAACTGCTGAACGAGCTGAACGGCAAAACAGTTGAAATCGATTCAATCCTTGACCAAGCGGTTGATTACAACAAACTTGAAAAATCGCTTCTGAAAGGGTTTGAACAGCATTTTAATATTTCGGTTCAAAAAGAATCGGATCACAAATTTTAAGAAATGCCCTGACGGTTTTATTATTCAGAAGCCATTCTTTAATGGTTATCATTTTTACTTAAAGTTTATATGGATAGAATGAAATATTTATTTTTAATTTTGCTTCCCTTACTTTACATAGGATGTTCTTCATCTGTTTCAACAATTGATGATGTAAATGCAGGGGAAAGCAATATCACAGATGAGAATTCAAAAAAGGCAATGGAGTCCTTTCTAAATGGTATTCAAGCCGAATCAAAAGGTGATTACGCAAGGGCGATACTTGAATACCAGGATGCTCTTAAACTTGATCCCAAACCGGGGATTTATTATCAACTTGCAAAAAATTATTTCTTTATCAACAAACTTCCACTTGCATTACAAAATGCAAAAAAAAGTGTTGAGTTTGACAGCATCAACATTGAATACCTGAACCTGCTTCAAGAAATATATACTGCGGCAAAACAGAATGCATCTGCAATTGAAACACTTGAAAAAATAATCAATATAGACTCATCCCAAATAAATGCCTACTATAAACTAGCGCGTCTGCACGAAAACCAGCGTCCACTAAAAGCAATCGAAGTATATGAAAAACTTCTTAAAATAATCGGGAACGAATGGAGCGTTCTTGTTAGAGTTGCAGAACTTTACGAACGGCTTGGAATGATTGACAAATCAATCTCATCAATTGAGGAGTTACTTGCCCTTGACCCGGGAAATACTGCTCTTCAAAAACTCCTAATCGATTTTTACGTTAGAAACAAACAGTTCGATAAAGCAGTTGAGAATATTGACGACATAATACGTTTTTACCCGGACGATCTTGACGCAAGAGAAAGAAAAGCTCAAATTTTTATCGAACTGGGAGAATGGGACAAAGCTTCGCATGAATACGATTTCATTATGCAGCAGCCCGAAGTTGAGTTCGATATAAAAGTAAGAATCGGCGCCGCATACTTTACGGCATCATTTAAAGATACCACTCTACTTCCCGTAGCAAAAAAATTCTTTGAAAGAATTGATAAAGATTCTTCCGACTGGCAGGTAAAAATGTATCTCGGCGTTATTGCCATAAGAGAACATAACGACTCGGTTGGAGTTGAGTATTTCAACTCCGTTACCGAAATGGCACCATGGAACCCTGAAGGATGGATAAGACTCGGTGGAATATTATTCGATAACCGGCAGTATGAAGAAGCTACCGAAGTATTATCCCGCGGTGTTGAAAAATTCCCTGAAGATTTTACAATCAATCTTATCCTTGGAATAAGCTATGCACAGATTGACAAACACAAAGAGGCAAAGCAGTATTTGAAAAAAGCGGTCTCCGTTAATCCGAATGACGTTACTGCATTGTCATCATACGGATATACACTAAGCCGATTAAACGAAGGTACGGAAGCAATTTCGTATCTCAAGAAAGCACTTGCAATTTCTCCCGGCAGTATAGAACTGCTCGGCACCCTCGGTCTTGTTTATGATGGATTAGAGATGTGGGATGAATGCGACAGCACATATTCTGCCGCTCTTGATATTGATTCCTCGGCTGCGATAATAAAAAATAATTGGGCTTATTCTTTATCAAAGAGAAATGAAAGATTAGATAAAGCATTGCAAATGGCGAAAGAAGCTGTTGAAGCCGAACCTCTGAATTCTTCTTACCTTGACACAATCGGCTGGATTTATTTTAAACTCGGTATTTACAAAGAAGCGGAAGAATTCATAAAAAAATCTCTTGAAGTAGGTGGAGAAAAAGCGGTAATACTTGACCACCTCGGAGATGTCTATTTTATGTCCGGTAGAAAAGATGAAGCGATTGAAACATGGAAAAAAGCCTCGGAACTTGACCCCTCCGACGAAAGTATAAAATCAAAAATTGAAAAAGGTGAATTGTGAAATTGATCAGATTATTATCGTTACTTATTATAACCATATTTTTAGTAACATTAATAGAAAGCTGTGCACCGTCTAAACCAACGGATGATATAGAAATTCTTCCGGCTGATAGACTTGTAAACAAACTTGAACTGAATAGAAGAAGAATAAAATCTTTTGAGGGGAACGGAACCATTACGATTAAATCTCCGGATTTCAACAACTCGGCAAGTTTTAGAGTTGTAATGCAAAAACCGGATTCGATTTATCTTACTGTTATGGGACCTTTCGGAATCGAACTTGCACAGATTCTAACTACAAGAAGTAAATTTGTTTTTTATGAGACCTTAAGTAATACAGTCTATGAAGGTGCGATGAGCGATGACGTGCTTAAGACAATATTTCGTATCAACATGCCGCTTGGTGATTTGATTGATGCTTTCGTAGGTGCTGTGAATTTTTCCGAGCGTTTGTATAAAGAACCGACAAGCTACTTAGTGGATTATGATAAGTATATCTTGACTTATGTTGATTCAGTGAATTTTAATAAAGCTAAATATACGGTTGATATCCGCGATCTCGGTGTATTGAATTATTTATTAACCGATTCAAATAACAAAACTTTATTTGAAGGGAAATATTCGTCATTCAAAATATTGGAGGCTGTTGCGGTACCATATGTAATTGACATTTCAAATCCGTCCGGCAGGCAGTATGTAAAAATAGAGTATAGAAATGCGTCTGCGAATAAGCGAAATATTAGAATAGATCTGCAAATCCCTGAAGATGCAACAAGAGTACAGTGGTGATAAGGAATTCGTATGCCTCTTATTTCTAACTTCTGCTTTCTACTTTTTAGTTACGGTTTATGTTAAACTGCAAAATCAATATTCTGTTTTTTTATGCTTTTTTTCTTTTGGGTTCGGTTCTCCCGCAGCAAAAAGAAATTGCCGACAAGCAAACAGAACTGGGTGGATTGAGAGAGCAAATTGAATCAATTGAACGCGAGCTAAAAGACATCGGACATAAAGAAAAGCAAAATTATAATGTAATTGAAAAGTACAGCAAACAGAACCATCTAATAAACAAACTTATTAATAATTACCGCACAGATGTTCGAGAAAAAGAGAAGGAAATTACATCACTTCAAAAAGAAATAGCCTCGCTTGAAAACACGACTAAAAAATTGAAAGATAACTATGCAAAGTATATCTCTTCTGTTTATAAAGGGACTTATAAAAGTGATTTAATGTATATACTTGATGCCGAATCACTACAGCAAGCTGTACTCAGATACAAGTATTTGCAAGAGTTCTCTTCCCAGAGGAAAAAAGACCTTGAGAAGATTAAGCGGAATAAAGAGCAGCTTGTTGAAGCAAGGATTAGACTAAACAAAGAGAGGGCGACAAAAAACGATCTCCTTTCCGTTAAGGAAAAAGAAGAGAAAGTACTTCAAAATCAAATTTCGGAAAGAAAGCAAATAGTCTCCCGCTTAAGAAATAACAAGAGTGCATTGAAAAAAGAACTTGATGCAAAAAAGATGGCTGAGAAAGAAATCAGAAAACTTATAACAAGATTAATTGAAAAAGAAGAAGCACGAAAGAGAGAAGAAGCAAAAAGATTGGCGGAAGCAAAGTCTGCTGTAAGAACCACAGTAAAAGGTGATGTATCTGGCAAAACTGTTGACGATGCGCTACTTCCGCAAACATTCTCTGAAGTAAACAACTTAAGTTCATTTGCTAATTTGAGAGGCAGAATGAGCTGGCCTATTTCCAAGGGAACCATAATAAAGAAATACGGAGAAAACACTAACTCGCAACTTAAAACAGTTACAATAAATTACGGGATTGATATTAAAGCAAGCGGTGATTTAAATGTAAGAGCAGTTGCCGACGGAATTGTTTCAACAATTGATTGGCTGCCGGGTTACGGAAGTATTCTAATTTTAACGCATAAAGACGGCTTCAGAACGGTTTACGGTCATCTATCTTCAATTACTGTAACCGAAGGTGAGCGTATACGTCCAGGTGAAATTATCGGGAAAGTTGGAGAAAGTCTTGAAGGGAACATCCTCCACTTTGAAGTGTGGAACCAGCGTAACAATCAAAATCCCGAGATATGGTTGGCGAAGAGATGAGAAGTAATATTTTAAAAAATTACTTCTCGCTTTTTACGGGAGAAATTGTTTCCAGATTAATTAACTATGGCTCTTTGATTTTAGTTGTTAGAATCGTTGATGTGGCTGTTTTTGGTAAGTATTCCATTTTACTAGCCATTTATGGTTTCATTGGGATAATCGTCGGGTTTGGACTAGATACATTATCAATACAAAAAATGAGAGAGTTTGAATTAAAACAAATAATATTGCAAAACATTAAAATCAAAGCCATCCTTTGTCTAATTGTTTCCCCGTTTCTTTATTTATCATTAACTATATTTACGAATGGTGTAGAAATATCTGTTATTTTTTCTTTAATGATGGTCGGACTATTTTCAGTTCTTTTCAACTTAGATTTTGTTTTTAAGTATCAAGAAAGAATGAAAATCATTTCACAAGCCAACATCCTGGTTTCGGTTTCTTACTTTATTTGTATTTTATTTTTCTTGTCTTATTCTCTTAGTCTAAATCTGTTGCTAGTAGCTTTTACTTTTTCTCAGATAGTCAGAACTGCTTACCTCGCTTTAATCTTTCTTAATCAAGAAAAAAAAGTAGATATTAGTGAGAGTTTACAAAAAATAGAGTTAAAAGAATATGTCCTATCTGCTATTCCCATTGTTGGTTCATCCATAATGATTTGGGTCTACTACCAATCTGATACTCTCTTAATAAAAGTATTTAAAGATGATATACAAGTTGGTATTTATTCTGCCGCATATAAAATTATTATTCTAATAGGTGGATTGCAATTTATATATAACCAATCAATTTTCCCTTCCTTGGCCAAAGTGTTAGAAAATAGTAGGGAGGAAATGAAAGAAAAGTTTACGGTATATTTTAATAAGTTTTATTTATATTCTTGCGCATTTTTCCCCCTTTTGCTTGTTTTTTCAAAACCGGTTATTGAAAATATTTTCGGAGAGAGATATCTTGATAGTGTTTTACCATTTGATATTCTTTTGCTAGCTCTTTTTTTTATTTTTAACGAAGCTACAACCGCTCCCTTATTATTAGCAAGAGGGAAATCAAAAGAACATTTTAAATCGGTTGCACTTGGTGCAATTCTCAATCTCCTTTTAAACTTATTTCTTATTCCCCAATGGGGATTGCTTGGAGCCTCAATTTCGACAGTCATAGCTGAACTAATGGTTTTTTTAACATTAATATACTTCAGTTCTCAATATCTGAAAATCAGCATTAAGAAAATGGTACTAAAAGTTTTGCTTTTTGAAATTCTTCTTCTAACGATTTTAATTTTTAAGTATGGCTTTAATTAAGAAAATAGTAAAATTTTTTGTGCCTCATGGGTTAGTTATACTTTATGAATATGTAAAGCACTATTTTAGAGCGAAACAAAGGACATTAAATATTAATAACTTCGAAAAACTGCAAAACAACTTACAAAATTTATCGATTAAGCGATTTAACTATGAAAACGCCTTGATCTTGCTAACCAAACTAGGATTAGATGAGGAACAAATTCGGGCTGGTTCAATCCCTGAAGTTCATTTAGATTTTATAAAAGAAGAACTCAATAAGACGTATTTACAAAAAAAAGACTTGGTGGTATTACATATTGGTAATTTTGTGGGATTATCACTTTCTTATATTGCTGACTACTTAATTAACAGAAATAGTAATAATGTTTTAATTGGTATAGACCCGAATCTAGAGCATAGAGGGATAAAGAACCCAAGTTATTATGTTAAATTACTATTATCAAACTACAATCTAGACGGCATTGTTTTATTAATTGACGGTTTTAGTTTTAAAAAGAATCTTAGAAATGATGGTGGGTATCTGTATTCAGATAATATAAAGATTGATACTGAATATGGGTGTTATAATGCTTTAGAAAATCTTTATAAAATTGGTAATCAAAAAATTGATATCTGTATGATTGACGGAAATCATTTTGAGGAATATCTAATAGGAGAGATTCAGAATATTACTCCCCAATTAACTGATGGGGCTATACTTATTCTAGATGATGTTAAATCTTGGAGAGATGTTCGTAATGTATTTATGGAACTACAAAAAAACAGAAAATTTTTGCTTATTGCAGAAAATGAACGTATCGGCATTTTTCAGTATAGCAAATGAATTAAAATCATTTAAGGCGAGAATTTTAGCAAGAATGTAAAATTTATCGCCACTTTTTTAGCAATTTTGTAAAAAATATCGGGATAATGAACAAAGTATTTAAAACAGAATTAGTTTATGTATGATTACCTAATAGTCGGTGCCGGTTTTGCCGGGTCTGTTTTAGCAGAAAGAATAGCTTCTCAATTAAATAAAAAAGTTTTAATTGTTGAGAAACGAAACCATATAGGTGGTAATGCTTACGATGAATATGATGAGCATGGGATACTTGTCCATAAGTACGGTCCCCATATTTTTCACACAAACAGCAAGGAAGTTTTTGACTACCTATCACAGTTTACGGGGTGGCGTTTTTATGAACATAAAGTGCTGGCGAAACTCGGAGGGAATTTATACCCGATACCGATTAATAGAATTACCCTAAATAAATTATACGGCTTGAGTCTAAAAACCGATAAAGAAACTGCCGATTACTTTGAAAAAGCAAGAGAAAAACGGTATCCGATATTAACCTCAGAAGATATAATTGTAAACCAGGTGGGGAGAGATTTATTCGAAAAGTTTTTCCTTCACTATACAAAGAAGCAATGGAACCTTGAACCGAAAGAATTATCTCCTTCCGTTTGCGGAAGAATACCGGTAAGGACAAATGATAACTGCCGTTACTTCACAGATAAATACCAATTTATGCCTAAAGACGGTTACACCAGGATGTTTGAAAAGATGTTGAATCATAAAAATATAGAGGTTATTTTAAGTACCGATTATAAAGATATTTTGACAGACATTAAATTCAACAAGATGATATACACCGGTCCCATAGACTTTTTTTTAGATTACATACACGGTAAACTGCCTTATAGGTCAATAAGGTTTGAGTATGAACATCATTTAACAGAACACTTTCAGGAAGCCGCCCAGGTAAACTATGTTGATGACTCGGTAGCATTTACCCGTGTAGTTGAGCATAAAAGATTATCAGGTAACAATACAACCACAACTATAATTTCAAAAGAATTTTCACAAAAAGAAGGCGAACCCTTCTATCCAATTCCAACACCTGAAAACCGGGAAATCCACAATAAGTATAAAAAAGAATGTGATAAATTGACCTCGGTCGTATTTTGCGGAAGACTTGCAGAATATCAATACTTTAATATGGATCAGGTGGTGGCTAATGCTTTGACAGTATTGAGGAAATTCGTATGAGCGAAAATCTTCCTCTGGTAACCGTCAACATTCTCTCTTTTAACAGAATAGATGAACTAAGGCATACACTAACAAAAGTTTATGAACAAGATTACAAAAACATCGAAGTAATTGTTGTTGATAATGCATCCTCTGACGGGTCTCCGGAGATGGTAGAAAAAGAATTTCCAAGTGTCATATTAATCAAACTTGACAAGAATATCGGAATAGCCGGTTGGAACAAAGGATTCGAAATAGCCAAAGGGGAGTATGTTTTAGTGCTGGATGATGATAGTTATCCGGAGAAAGATGCAACAAATAAATCAATAACCTATTTTAAAAAAAATATTGATGTGGATATAATTGCAGCTAATATTTTTAATAACAGATTAAAAACTTATGAAACAAATTATTTTAATGAAAATCCTTTGTTTTTTGTGGGTTGCGGAGCTTACATAAGAAAAAACATAATAAATTCAATCGGATATTTTAATGAGTTAATTTTTATATATCTCCATGAGCTTGACTACTGTTTAAGAGTTTATAATAATAATAACAGGATTGTATTATTGAGGGAGGTAGTTATATATCACGACCAAGATCTTAATCGCATTTACTGGAAAAACAATGATCCGTATAGATCATCATTTCGTTTCTATCACTATTTCATAAGTTATTCGATAATACTAATTCAAAGATTCAGCTACCAAAGCATGGTAAAATATTTAACAAAGTGGTTTTTTAATCGCTTGATTGTCGCTATTCGGTTTAATTTTTTAAAGGAATTTTTTTTAGCTCTTTTATTTCTGACTCTAAACATTAGAAAAATTACTTTAAATAGGGAAGTTGTTTCAATACAAACTCAACAATTTTATAATCATGGAAATATTCCGTTATTTGATAAAGATTTTGGTAAACCCATATGAAGCAAAAACCTACTTTTATCATTTATATTAATAATACTATTGCCCTTTTTTATCAAGTACTCCTTAGAAATATTGTTCCCAACTGTAAAGATGGAAATAATTTATTATTAATTAATACTGGACAAATAGGAGATTTAACTATTTCCACTGTTCTAATAAATAATATAATAAGAGATAAAAGATTCAAGAATAAAGTTTATTTTCTTATAAAAAAAGAATACTTTGAATTGTATAATTATTATTCACCAGATATTAAAATTCTAAACTGGGATTATAAGAAATATAAATTTAATCCAATTTATAGAATCGTCTTTTTAACTCAAG
>DAIRET010000284.1:0-2446 GCA_036795455.1 Ignavibacteriaceae bacterium | reverse complement strand
GGACGGATAGATAAATCAACCACCATCCGATTACCGGGCTTTAGCCCCATACATTTAGAAAAATTACCTGCAATCCGTGGATATAGATTAAAAATTCTTCATTATTACGTTCTGTAAAATCAAAATATTTTTTAATTTTGGACGGTTCACATGAAGTTTTCATGTAACCTACTAAATAACATTATTCAAGCTGGAACAAACACTAACGACAGTGTAACGAGACACCTTTCCAAACGACAAAGCAAATGCAGGAAAATTATTTTACAGATAAAACTTTTAACCAAAACAACCCGTTGATAAAAGGTGAATACGAAAACTGTAGTTTTAACAGTTGCGACTTTGCCGACAACGACTTCTCCGAATTTAAGTTTATTGACTGCACATTCAACAGTTGTAATTTCAGTTTGGTAAAACTCTATAAAACAGTATTCCGGGACGTGGTATTTAAAGACTGCAAAATGTTGGGGCTTCGCTTTGATACTTGCAATGGATTCGGACTCTCTTTTTCTTTTGACGGCTGCCAACTGAACCATTCTTCATTTTACAAAACGAAAATCAAAAAGACTATTTTCAAAAACTCACATTTGCAAGAATCAGACTTTTCTGAAGCCGACCTGACAGGTGCCGTTTTTGACGACTGTAACCTGACACAAGCAGTTTTTTTTCATACAATACTTGAAAAAGCAGACTTTCGGACTTCTTATAATTATTCCATTGACCCGGAAATTAACCGGATTAAAAAAGCAAAATTTTCAATTTGGGGTATCCCGGGACTTTTAGACAAATATGATATTGAAATAGATAAATGACACCTCGAACTGAAATACTAATAGAAAAGAAAATAATATGAACGAACAAAAACCTACTATTCACGAATTTGATTTCAACTTGATCTGGGAATACTTTATTCACTTTGAACGACAAGGACCCGGCAGTCCCGAATCTACAATGAAAGCATTAAGCTTTATCGACAATCTTTCAAGTGAATCTAAAATTGCCGATTTAGGTTGCGGTACCGGCGGACAGACTTTCATTTTAGCTCAAAATACTAAAGCTGCAATTACAGCACTTGACCTTTTCCCCGCTGCAATTGATAAACTCAATACAACGACCGAGAGACTCGGTTTGCAGGATAGAATAAAAGGTATTGTCGGCTCAATGGATAACCTTTCCTTTCAGAATGGCGAACTTGATCTTATATGGTCTGAAGGAGCAATCGATAGTATAGGTTTTGAAAAATGCTTGAATTACTGGAAGAGTTTTCTTAAAACCGGCGGTTATTTTGCTGTAACAAATTTGACCTGGTTTACAAGTGAACGTCCCGCTGAACTTCAAGAGTATTATCTTAATGCAGTTCCCGGAATCGGAACGATGGGGCAGAGTATTTCAATAATTGAAAAAGCGGGTTATACTCCTATTGCTGCCTTTGCACTTTCTGAAAAATGTTGGACAGACACTTATATTGCTCCTCAAAAAGCGGTAAATGAAACATTTCTGAAAAAATATGCCGGTAACAAAACAGTTGAGACTTTTATTTCAAACATGAAGTATGAGGCAGAATTATATTCGAAATATAAACAGTATTACGGATACGTTTTTTATATCGGTAAAAAAATAGAATAATACCTGCCCTACCGCAAAAACTATTTTCAATAACCGCTCGGTAGTAAATCAAACACCGGAGAAAACTTTATGTGTGGTTCAATCCATCCGCTTAGTTTCTACCGGCAGTAATTGCATTCATAATATTTTTAAATCGTCCGTTACTTATCGGGTGATACGATAAAATCTTGCCGTTATAAACTATACAAAATGAGCCGAAAGCGCATGGACAATCTTGTGCTTCCGTATGATTTTTATGATCAACTACAACAGGGGTTATCCTGAAAACCTTTTTCGATGTCTCAACTATTTCATTTACATTCTTTTTTGTATATGGACATTGATCAGCTCTAATTATAGTCAATCCATTTTTATACTTGCCGGTTTTATCTGTAAGATTCTCTTTGAACTTCGGTGATTGAATATTTTTCTTAAACTTTAGTACAAGAAGTTCAAAATCAGGCGGAGCTTCGGCTGCAACTTCAAACCCGTTTTTAATAAATATCTCCTTCCCGACCATAAAGGAGCCTTTTCTTGTAACAACCGCTACCCCGTTCTTCTTAGCTTCCTTTGCGGCTTTAATACACTCATCAATTAAAAGAGTTGCGTATCCGTTGTTTTTGTATGTTGATTTGAATCCCACAAAAAGACAATGAATAAACATATAACCGTTTGCTTCAACAGGTTTCCAGCAGTATTCTCCCGGTATATACTCAATCATTCCCTGGATACCGTCTTTCCCGGTCAATATCGATTTAATTCTCAATCCTTTCGGGTAGTTTTCAGTAAGCCATGCAACCTTTTCGGGGAATCCCTCTTTCTTCAAACTTTTATAACCGCACAC
>DAIRET010000283.1:0-2450 GCA_036795455.1 Ignavibacteriaceae bacterium | reverse complement strand
ATTGCCAATAGAATATTTAAAGAAAGATTACAAACAATTCCGGGTGTAAGCCAGATTCAAATCTGGGGTGAAAAACGGTATTCTATGCGTATCTGGATTGACCCTGTTAAATTATCCTCTTATAAACTTACTCCGCTTGATGTTTCAAATGCACTCAGTAATGAAAATATTGAACTCCCTTCGGGACGTATTGAAGGAAAAAACACCGAATTAACAATTCGTACAAGAGGTTTGCTGAAGACCGATGAGGAATTTAATAACCTGATTATCAAGCAGGTAAACGGAAGTTTTGTTAGGCTTAAAGATATTGGTTATGCTCAAATAGGTCCGGAAAATGAAAGAACAATTCTGAGGCTGGATGGAATTCCGATGGTTGGGGTGGTGCTGATTCCACAGCCCGGTTCGAATCACATCAATATTGCAGATGAATTTTACAAACGAATTGAAGTAATTAAAAAAGACCTGCCGGAAGACGTAGAAATTGCAGTCCGGTTTGATACTACAAGATATATTAAAGCATCCATTGACGAAGTTGTAGAAACAATTTTTATCGCCTTTGGATTGGTGATATTAATTATCTTCCTTTTCCTAAGGGATTGGAGAAGTACTTTTATTCCAATAATTGTTATACCGATTTCACTCGTTAGTTCTTTCTTTATACTTTACCTCGTCGATTATTCAATTAACGTTCTGACGTTACTCGGAATCGTTCTTGCAATCGGTATTGTTGTTGACGATGCAATTGTTGTTCTTGAGAATATATACAAAAAAATAGAACAGGGTATCGAACCGATTATAGCCGGTACGGAAGGAGTAAAAGAAATATTTTTTGCTGTGATAGCTACCACTGCTGCTCTTGTATCGGTTTTTCTTCCTTTGATGTTTTTACAAGGGTTTACGGGACGATTGTTTAGAGAGTTCGGAGTTGTGATAGCCGGAGCTGTAATAATTTCATCTTTCGTAGCTTTAACGCTTACACCGATGGTTTCAACACGATTTCTTAGTTTTAGAAAAGGGCATAGCTGGTTTTATAACAAAACCGAACCGTTTTTTGTAAGACTAAACCTTGTATATAGAGATAGTCTTGAAACCTTTATGAAAAGAAGATGGATGGCTTTTATTTTAATAGGATTGGCAGTATTAACGATTATATACCTTGGTACAACAATTCCCGGTGAACTTGCACCTATGGAAGATAGAAGCGGAATGAGAATTTCTGCTACTGGTCCCGAAGGAGCATCGTTTGAATTTATGGATGCTTACATGAACGAACTATTTAGTTTAGTTGATGAAAGTGTACCTGAAGCAGATGCGATTGTAAGTATGACTTCTCCAGGTTTTGGCAGCGGAAATGTAAATACGGGCTTCTTACGCATTACACTAAGTGATCCAGAGTATAGAAAGCGAAGCCAGCATCAAATTTACCAGGATCTTGCCGGAAAAGTGTCTTCCTTAACAAATGCGAGAAGTATTATAATTGAAGACCAATCGATTTCGGTTAGAGGCAGAGGATTACCTGTTCAATATGTGCTTCAAGCTCCGAATCTTCAAAAGCTAAGGAACGTTCTGCCTGAGTTTATGGAAAACGTAAGGAACAATCCAACCTTCCTGTTTTATGATGTGAACTTAAAATTTAATAAACCGGAATTGGTTATTGAAATCGATAGAAATAAAGCAAAAGATTTGGGTATTTCAACTCTTGATGTATCAAGAACTTTGCAGCTTGCCTACAGCGGTAGAAGGTTTGGCTATTTCATTATGAATGGAAAACAGTATGAAATTCTCGGACAGGTTCAAAGAGTTGACAGAGCAGCACCACTTGATTTGAAATCGCTTTATGTTCGAAATAGTAAAGGTGAAATGGTTCAACTTGATAATATTGTTACGATTACAGAGAGTAGCAATCCTCCGCAGTTATACCGCTTCAATAGATATGTTTCTGCAACGGTTTCTGCGGGTCTGGCTCCTGGAAAAACAATAGCTGATGGTATTAAGGAAATGGATAAAATTGCCGGAAAAGTTTTGGATGAATCATTCGCGACTTCGCTTGATGGCACATCTAAAGACTATGTTGAAAGTACATCGAACCTGTTTTTCATTTTCTTGCTTGCATTAGTTTTGATTTACCTTGTTCTTGCTGCGCAGTTTGAAAGTTTCAGGGATCCTTTTGTTGTAATGTTCACTGTACCGCTTGCAATTGCCGGAGCGTTTATTTCACTTTGGTACTTCAACCAGACATTGAATATATTCAGCGAAATAGGGCAGATTATGCTTATCGGTCTTGTTACAAAAAATGGGATTCTAATAGTTGAATTTGCTAATCAAAGGCGCGCTTCAGGACTGCCTGTTATTGAAGCTGTTAAAGATGCGGCAGCAGCACGGTTTAGACCTATTTTAATGACAAGTCTCTCTACAGTACTCGGTATCCTGCCGATTGCTTTAGCATTAGG
>DAIRET010000079.1:0-12427 GCA_036795455.1 Ignavibacteriaceae bacterium | reverse complement strand
AGGCGTAGTAGATACAAACTATGTATTCCTTGCATCAGCTGTTGATAATAGCGGAGATGGTTTATATAATTCGCAGGTTGTTCAAAATGGTGTTAATTACGGACCAGAACCATTTACAGATTTAAACGGGAACGGGCAATATGACCCGGGTGAGCCTTTTATTGATATTGGTTTAATTGACCCTTCACCTGCACGTTTGTTTTTCCCGATAAAGAATACAGCACCCGTAGTTGTATGGAATGCTCTCTCTTTTCTGCCGGATACTTCGTTCTCTGCAATGACTTTCGGCTGGGAAGCAAGCGACCTTGACGGTGATGAAACTATCCAGGCAATCCACATCGCATTAAACGATACTAACAATTTTATTAGTCTTGACGGCAGTGTAAGAAGAATTACAATTCGTACCAAGGATTTCAGTTCTTCAGCACCTCTTATGGATGTTTTAATTGATGGTAACCCTGGCAATATAGTATCGGTCAAACTACCGGGGCTGAAATTTAACGATAATAATATTTTCTATGTTCAAGCTGTCGATGTTTCGGGAGCTAAATCTCCTTTCTTATCTTTACCCGGTACAGACGCTACCTGGTATGTAAAGAAACCGAAAGGGAAACTCGTAATTATTGATAATTACTCTATTGCTGACGATGCAAATGATTTTTACGCTGCTATGATGGATAGTTTAGGGTTGAATGATAAGTACGATTTTTATGATATACAAACAGAAACTCCACCGTACCTCAGCATAACCTTTTTAGAGACGATCAAGTTATTTAATTACGCTTTGTGGTATACCGATCCAAACCCGGCACTTGATCTTGCAAGTGCGACTGTTTCGAAGTACCTGGATGCCGGCGGAAAAATATTCTTCTCAATGCAATTTCCTGCAAGCGTAGATTTGACTGTAGTTCAGGGCTTTTTACCGATATTAGCGGACAGCAGCTCTACAAGGGCTTCAATACTTGCGGGAGTTAAAGTAGTATCGGATACAACGGATTCCTCTTATCCGAACCTTGAAACATCTATTTCGATTTTCAGACCGAGAAGTTTTTATCTCGGTTCCATAGGTGTTACACCGATTTATTATTTCCCGAATAACGAGCTAAAAGGTTTTATAGGGTTTGCTAATAGTGAGAAGAGTATATTCTACCTTGGGTTGCCTCTAAACAAAGTAAATGCAGGCAATTACAATGTAAAAGCCTTATTGTCAAAAGTATTATTTCAAGATTTTGGTTTGACCTTATGAGATATTTGTTAGTTCTTTTTCTGTCTTTTTACTCATTAGTTGCATTCGGGCAGGAACCCGGAAGTATTGCCGGGAATATTGTCGATGCTAAAACCGGTGAACCGATTCCCGGAGTTAATATTATTTTGAGAGGAACTTATTACGGTGCTGCTACCGACATCAAAGGGAATTTCAGAATTAATAATGTTAATCCCGGGACGTACAATATTACAGTCTCATTTATCGGCTATCAAACATTACAATATACAGGCGTGCAGATCGAATCAAAAAAAACATATCAGATGGATATTAAACTTGAAGAATCTATTCTAACGCTTGACCAGGACGTTGTTGTTATAGGCGAAAAACCTTTGATGGATGCCGAAGAAACACAAAGCAAGAGAACAATATCAAGAGAAGATATTGAAAAGTCTATGGTTGAAAATATAAGCGATGTTATTGTTCAGCAAGCCGGAGTAATTAAATCTGATAACGCTATTCACATCAGAGGCGGCAGGTCTTATGAAAATGCATTTTTATTAGATGGTGTATCGGTTCAGGACCCACTTGCAGGCACCGGATTCGGTTTACAGCTTTCGGCTAATGCAATTGAAGAGGTAGAAGTAATTACTGGAGGTTACAATGCAGAATTCGGGCAGGCTACTTCAGGCGTTGTTAATGTTAGAACTCGTGAAGGAGGCAGCAGGTACAACGGTTATTTTTCATATAAAAGAGATAACTTCGGGTTTAAAACATCCAATAACATTTTTAATATAGATATTTTTGAATCGAATTTAAGCGGTCCCGAACCGGTTACAATGTATTTATTACCATTGTTCGGGTTGAAAATTCCGGGAGAAATGAACTTCTTCGGAAGTTTTTATTTCGGCATTAGCGACGGTATTACTCAAGGCTATAATAAATCTTCGGCTTCGCAGCTTTATTCTTCTACATTCGGCGGAACAAAATTTGCACCACGTGCAGAAAATAGCTGGTTCTGGCTTGGTAAAATTACATATAAATATTCACCGACATTAAAATTCCAGTATTCATACAATCAATCGGTGAACATTAATCAAAATTCACAATCACTCCAATCGAATCTTGAATATGTAGAGCCGAGTCCGGGTTATCAATTTGCATTTCAGAATATATTAGATAATGCGCTTACTTTTACGCATCAGAATCAATATCAAACGTTTGGAGTTACTCACACACTAAATCCCAAAACATTTTATGAAATTAAAGCTAACTATTACTATACAAATTTAAGAGCCGATGCTAACGGTAGAAATTGGAACGAATATTCCGAACCAAAAGATTTCGCTAACTTCCCGTTAGAGTATTATAACCTTACAAGGGATACTATCGGTGTGATACCCGGCGATGGTTTTTGGGATATCGGTAATCCTTATACTTGGAGAGACCACTATGTTGAAGAGTTTTCAGTACGAGGAGACCTAACGAGTTTCTTTGACGAAAAGAATAAATTCAAAGCCGGTTTCAATGTGCAGTTCCAAACAATGCAAGTTATCGACATTTATAAGCCCTGGGTTGGAGAACTCGGTTTGAACAACGATATTTACCGTGTTTACCCTGCTATCGGTTCTTTTTATGCTCAGGATAATATCAACTTCTCAGGTATGATACTAAACTTCGGATTAAGGTTGGATTATTGGTTCCCCGGTAAATATGTTGATGATGCAATAGAAAATCCCGATGTCGTAACAATTCCCGATGAAACCCGAAAAAACTATATCGATGATACATTCGGCTGGTTCGGAAATAGGAGATGGAAAGCAAGAATTAGTCCAAGACTCGGTATTTCACACCCTGTATCTGATTATCAAACTTTATTCTTTTCGTACGGTCATTTCAGTAAGTGGCCTAAACCTCAGTTTATTTATGCAAAACTTGATCCGCTGAATGCTAAATCTTCGTTCCAAAAATTCGGTAATCCTAATCTGAATCCTGAAACAACGGTGGCATATGAACTTGGTATAAAAAACCAGTTCACTATGGATGATGTTCTAACTGTTACAGCTTACTACAAAGACATTTTTGATTATGTAAGTACAAGAACCGCAAAAATTACTTCAGCACGATTTGCTACTCAAAGTTTTATTACTTACGTGAATTCCGATTATGCCCGTTCAAGGGGTGTTGAAGTTGAATTTAAAAAACGTATCGGTAAATGGTTCACCGGCTCCGCTAACTTCGCTTATTCAATTGTAACCGGGAAAAGTTCTTCGGCTGATGAGGGAGTTTTGATTTTAAGAGGTGATCTGGATGAATCAATTAAAGAAGAATATATGTCATGGGACCGCCCGTTATTTACTTCAATTACAGCAAACTTCTACGTCGAAAAAGATAATGCTTTATTTGGTTTCGGTAACGGGATTCTTGATGACTACAGCGTTTATATTAGAATTCAATATCAATCCGGGAAACGGTATACTCCTACAATATTTACAGGCAATTATCTTTCAAACGGTAGACCGGAATATGAAAGCGTTAGAAGCGATAGAAACAGTAAAATCGGTGATGATTGGTTCTGGGTTGATCTCAACTTCGAGAAGAATATTGTTATAAATGGATTACGCTTCGCTGTTTTCATGGAAATCAATAATTTGTTTGATTTCAAGAACTCTGCAATTATTAACCCGGTAACAGGTAAAGCATACGAATATGGTGATCCTACTCCTCTTGGCTGGAACGATCCTTTATACCCGGATCTTCAAGCACCGATTGATCCGTACCCGTACAACCCGGCAAGATACCTTACAAGACGCAATATCAAGTTCGGTATCAGTTTAAGGTTTTAAGGTGGTTTATGAATACAGGTTTTAGAAAATCTTTTATGAAAATGAAAAAAATATTATTACTCTTTATCCCTTTGCTGATTTTTTCAACTGATTCCTATGCCCAGCTTTTACCTGTTTTAGGCGGTCAACGGGCTGGAATTTCTACTGCCCAGTTTCTTAAAATCGGGGTTGGCGGAAGAGCTTCGGCTATGGGTGATGCTTTTGTTGCAGTTGCTAATGATGCTTCTGCTTTATACTGGAATCCCGCCGGATTGGCACAATTCACAGATAACCAGGTTATTTTTTCACATAACAGTTGGGTTGTTGACATCAACCATGATTTCCTCGGTGCAGTTTATCACCTTGACGATATGAACACTTTCGGACTTTCATTTACTTCTCTTTCCATGCAGGATATGAAAGTAACAACGGAGTTTGCACCTCACGGAACAGGTGAATATTTTTCTTTCGGCGATATTGCAATCGGAATTTCTTACGCAAGAAAAATGACAGAACAGTTCAGTTTCGGCGGTACTGTAAGGTATATAGAGGAGACTCTCGATAAATTGAAAATGAGAGGTGTAATGGTTGACCTCGGAACTTATTATTGGACTGGACTTGGCTCAACAAGGTTTGCTGTTGCAGTTTCAAATTTCGGAAACCAGTTAGCTCCTGATGGCGAAGTTGTACTTGTTGGTAAAAGAACAAAATCGGATTGGCAGGCTTTTTCACCTCCTACTATGTTCAGAATCGGTATTGCATTGGAACCTTACGAAACTGAAATACACAGACTTACTACATCTATCCAGTTGAACCATCCTAATGATAATAGTGAAAACGTCTCTTTTGGAACGGAGTATACTTATAAAATTGCGGACTTCAGTTCGTTCTTTGTACGGGGTGGGTATAAGTTTAATGTTGATGAACAGGATTTTTCTTTCGGTGCTGGCGTACAATTACCGATAAGTATAGCAAGATTTACGCTTGATTACGCTTACGCCAATTTTAGCCGCCTGGGCAGCGCACATCGTTTTTCAATTATTCTAGGTTTATAAAATGAAAAAAGTTTTTTTATCCTTACTGATAGTTTTATTCATTGCCGGCTGTGCGGATAAGTTTGATATTTCACAATTCGATACTGATGAGAGAAACGCAAATATTGGAGGAGATACTGTTTATATCCAGCTAACTCCCAACTGGGAAGGTTTCAACCGCCCTCAGGATGTTTTTATTGGGTTTGAACCTTTCGTTTACGTAGCGGATACGGATAACGATAGAATTGTTATGCTGAATCTTTCAGGCGACATTTTGGGAATTAAATCAATTAAAAAGCCGATTGCGATTTCGCAGGATTACAAATTAAATCTCATCGTTTGTGCAGAATATGATACTTTAGTTAATGGTGGTCTACAAACATTCTCGGCTGTTTATAAAATAATGATGGTTGAAGCAAACCACATTTTGCAGGATGCGCAGGTTGTTCGATTACTACCACGCTCAAGTGATTTCAATTACCCGAATAGAAAATATACGGGTGTTGTTACATTTTATGATAATTCTTTTCTTGTTGCCCGGCAAGGACCGAGTAATTCAAGTATTTTCGACCCGGATAACTCACTTTTGATTTTTCATCCGAAATCTTTTTACGGCGGGGGCAGCGGTGATACTTTAATAGGACGTGTTGCTAACATCGATCCAATAAGCAGTGGTCTGATTTCAGCAAACCAGATAAGTTCAATGACTTCACTGTATAAAAAGAATTTTGATTTTATTGCAACTCTAACGGGTAATAATAGTTTTAAAGCACAATGGTTTAATTACGAAATAACTGCTCTCGGTGAAAAATATGTAAGCCGTTTTACACCATCCGACGGTGTTGGTTTTGTTGTTCCAAATAAATTCGGTAAACCTGAAGGCTGCTGGGTTGACGCATCGGGAAATATTTACGTCGCAGATGCACAAAAAGATAGTATTTACAAGTTTAATGCATTCGGCGAAGAACAACATTCTTTCGGAGGTCCGTCAATTTTCAATGCTCCCCACGGTGTAGCTGTGTTTGATAAAACACTGTATGTTGCTGATACGGGGAATAGCAGGATTTTAAGATTCAATCTTTCAACCGATATTCAATAGTGAAGGTTTCTCTCTCGAACTAATTTCTCCCTGTTCAATAAAAATTGAGAGGTTCTGTTTTTCAATTGTAAATGAATGATTGAACCGGGTCCTATTGAAGTTCCCGGTTACTTGTGTTTTATCTCTATTTTCAAAAAGAAGTTTTTATAAGGAGTAACAATGAATAGATTAACATCATTAATTGCGGTAAGTTTTCTTCTTTTAAGTTTACAGTTTACTTATTCGCAGCAGATAATTATAAATGAATTGTATAATTCGAGTGGTAATGATGAATGGGTAGAACTACTCGTTCTTGAAGATAACCTTGATTTACGCGGCTGGAATTTAAGGGATTTCAGCTCAAGCGGCGGGGCACAGCAACCACTCGTTTTTTCGAACCATTCCAACTGGAGTAATTTGAAAAGAGGTACAATCATCGTAATTGGAAGACCTGAAAACACTTTTGAAGAAGACCTCGATCCTTCCGATTATTCGATGACTGTTAAATCCGGCAACTCGTTATTCTTTTCGGGTACTGTGTTTTTATTTGCAGGTTCATCCGAAGCAATACAAATACGAAATAATTCAGATGTGCACATTTTCGGTGTATCATGGGGAACTGGTAACCAGAATAGCATTCCGCAGCCTAAAGTTCATTTTACAACTGCATCGACAAGTAATTCCGCCATTTTCTTTAATGAAGATGATGTTACTGAAATAACAAATACAGCTAACTGGACTATGAATGGAGTTTCTTCGCGGGGTACTGGAAATACTGCAAAAAATATTGCATGGATAAACTCATTGCGTGCAAGAGCAGAAGGTTCCGGAACAGTAACTATTACTCCTACGGTTGTAACGGGTGATTCTTTAATAAATGTTATACTGAATTATAAAAGAGACCCGCAGTACAACGTCAATGCACTGAAAGTAGTAATACCGGATGCTATTTCATGGTCGCAGACTATTGCGGATGTAAGCTATCAAAATTTTGCAACTACAGCTTCCGTTTCGGGCGATACAATCTCTTTTTCAAATATCACGTTTAATAATGATTCAGTAATAATCAGCCTTAACAATCTAACTACACCGGTTTACACGGGAAGTTACAAAGTAGCTTTTCTATCGGGCAGTAACGGGAGTCTCGGCGAAGTATCACCACAGCCTGTATTAACTGTTTACGGTGCCCCGATTCCGATTGCAGAAGTGAAAGTAAATAATGAAAACGGTGTTTCATTAAGAATTGGCGATCTTGTAACAGTACGCGGTATTGTTACTGTTTCTTCACAGTTCGGCAGCCCGAGTTATATTCAGGACAATAGCGGCGGAATGTCGGTTTATGGTTCAGCTTTCTCAAATGCCGTTCAGGTAGGGGATGAAGTATTGGTCTCAGGCAGAGTAACGCAATTCAGCGGACTTAATCAAATTGAAAATCCAGAAATCCATGCAATCTTAAGCAGTGGCAATGTAGTTGAACCTTTACTTGCAACACCTGCACAGCTTAGCCACGATGGTATTAACGGGGTTGAAAACTATGAAGGATTATTAGTCAGATTAAACGCGGTTTTAGTTACGGAACTTAACGGTAGCCCTGTAACAAGTTGGGCTTACAAAAACTATAAATTGACAGGTGTATCTGCTGCCGATACTGTTGATATTAGAATCGATAACGATACACAAATTATCGGTATGGTTGCACCGGCTGGTAGATTCGATGTTGTAGGTGTATTAAGTCAATACAAAACATCTGCACCGTTTATCGGTGGTTACCAGTTAATGCCCCGTTTTAATGCGGATATTATCTCTGCCGGTCCTATTATAGAAAAATTTCCTGAAGAAGTAGAATTAACACCGAACTCAATCACACTTGAATGGACTACAATTTCGCAGGGGAATTCAAGAGTGCGCTACGGAAAAACTTCAAGCTACGAACTCGGTGTAGTATCACCAGACGATATTCTCCGAACCGAGCATAATGTTTCAGTTACTGGTTTGGAGACAGCTACAATTTACAACCTTCAGGCTTTTTCGGTTGCAGGTTCCGATACAAGTTTTTCAAGTAATATAGTGTCAAGTACTACATCGGATGCCCCGACTACAGGCACGATAAATGTTTATTTCAATAAAGATATAAATACATCCGTTTCATCCGGCGTAAATGCTTCCGGCAATGCAGATTTTAAAACTAAAATCGTACAGAAGATTCACAGTACACGTTATTCAATTGATGTTGCACTCTACAGTTTAAGCGGAACTGTCGGTGCAGAAATAGCCAATGCTTTGGTGATGGCTAAGAATAGGGGAGTTAAAGTAAGAGTTATCGGTGAATACGATACAAGAACTACAGCACCGTGGAATACACTACAGAATAACAGTGTTCCATATATAAATGATAGATTCGGTAGTAATGACGGAACCGGTTTACATCATAACAAATTTTTTGTGTTCGATTATAAAGGCGGTGCACCAGATAGTATTTGGATTGTTACAGGTTCATGGAATCCGACTGACCCGGGTACAAACGACGACAGGCAGAATCTGATAGAAATTCAGGATGTTGCTTTGGCAGGTGCATTCACTGCAGAATTTGAAGAGATGTGGGGGAGCAATACCGAAACTCCGAATGCATCAAATTCCCGTTTCGGTTCAAGAAAGTTGAATAACACACCTCATAATTTTATGGTAGGTGGTAAACACGTTCAGCTTTACTTCAGTCCGAGCGATAGAACAACTTCATTCATCGGAAAGACAATAGGACAGGCGCAGAAATCGCTTAATGCTGCTATGTTGACATTTACAAGAAGAGAATTAGCCGATTCGGTAATTTCTCTGAAAAACAGGCAGGGTAAAGTAAGAATAATATTAAGTAACAATACAGATTCAGGTTCGCAGTTTTCATTCCTTCAATCTTACGGTGTTGATATAAGATTGAAAGGTTTTACAAACGGGCTTCTTCATCACAAGTATGCGGTTATTGATGCCGAACCTTTCGGATTGACACCTTATGTAATCACAGGTTCTCACAATTGGTCTTCATCCGCCGAAAACAGCAATGATGAGAATACACTGATTATTCAAGATGCACAGACTGCCAATTTCTATTTACAGGAATTTGCAGCACGTTATTACGAAGCGGGTGGTGCGGATTCTATCACATCTATTACCGATTATGATAATGTTATTCCATCTGAATACTCTTTATCGCAGAATTACCCGAACCCGTTCAATCCATCAACTGTAATTAATTTCAGGCTTGCTACAGGAAATAATGTAACTTTAAAAGTATATGATATACTCGGTAAAGAAGTTGCAACGTTGATTAATAACGAATGGAAAGAAGCAGGTTCCTACAATTTCCAATTTTCAATAACAGACAATCAATTATCAAGCGGTGTATATTTCTACCGGTTACAGGCAGGTAGTTTTACCGATACTAAAAAGATGATGTTATTGCGGTAAAGAATTTGATGTAGAGACGTAGCTTTAATTATCAACCTAATGCAGGGTTGAAGTTTGCTGCGTCTCTGCATAATTAAAACCGTTGTGAGTTGAGGAAGATTTCTGTCCTGTCCGCTAAAGCGAACGGGAATTCAGAAAGACTGACAATTAAATTGCCGTCGGATTTAGCAAAGGACTTAGTACAAAATATGATTGCCGTCAGCTTTAGCTGACGGAATAAAAAGAAGAACAGACCACAGTCAATGGACTTTAGTCCCATTCAAAAGAATGCGGCTTTCAAAGAATTCTTTGAAGAAGCCAATTATTCTTTATTCTGTTTTATTAATCCGTTCGCTGAAGCGAACGGGAATTCATAGAGTGAAAAAAAAATTGCCGTCGGATTTATCCGACGGATTAGAAAGTACACAACAAACATTAAGGCTTTTCCGAAGGAGTCAGCGAAGGTGTCTTGACCGTTGGACAGCCACATTAATCATCTAACAAATAGGGTGAAACGAAAAAGCATCCATTGTCATGGTTAAAACCAACATTGATGGTGAGGGGATACAGTCCCCGCAATAAATTACGGGGTTAATGGGAGAAATGGAAAAAAACATCCAAGCATTGTAGATTCGGAATGCTTATAGACTAAATCCAACACAGAACCACAACTAAATTTTTAGGTTTTAATCTTTTCAAATGATTCTCCAAAATCCTAAAAGGCAAAACCATTCATGATGAATTATTATTAACGTAGTTTTAGAAAGAACCAAGACCCCTTGTTTTAATACAAATAAACTCCGTAAATACCCTTGTAATATTACGAAAATGAATTATATTTGCCCTTGTTATATTACATAATGGTCAAGCTATGATTAAAAGAACACTCCTTCAAAACCTGAATACCTGGAAAAAGAATCCGGCAAGAAAACCTCTGATTATTCGAGGGGCAAGACAGGTAGGTAAAACAACATTAATTAAGTCATTTGCCGAAAGCTATGAAAATAGAATTCTTTTGAATCTCGAAAAAGAGACGGACAAAAGGATTTTTAAGGATTTCAATAATGTAAAAGATATAGTTGACGTTCTTTTGCTGAAATCCAATTTAACCTCGGATAAAATGGATGGACTGCTTCTTTTTATTGACGAGATTCAAGAATCACCTGAAGCAATTAAACTGCTAAGGTTTTTTTACGAGGAATACCCTCAGATTCATCTGGTAGGAGCCGGTTCGCTCCTCGAATTCACTATGAATAAGGTTGAAAGTTTCCCGGTAGGAAGAATTGAGTATTTATACCTTCATCCTATCAATTTTTTTGAATACCTGGCTGCACTTAATAACGAAATGGTGCTTCAGCAATTCGACGGAATCCCGGTAAACAAAAATGCACATAAATATTTAATTGAGTTGTTCAATATTTATGCTATTGTAGGCGGAATGCCCGAAGTGTTAAAGGCATTTATCGAAAGTAACTGCATAGCGGATTTAACCAAAATTTATGAAAGTCTTTGGGAAACATTTAAAGACGATATGACGCAGTATTCTTCAAATAAAACTGAAATGAATGTGTTGCGGCATATAGTAAACACCGCATATTTAAGCTTAGACCAAAGAGTTAAGTTTCAACATTTCGGAAACTCAAATTATAAGTCCCGTGAAGTGGGCGAAGCTATGAGGAATCTTGAGAATGCGCGTTTTTTATATTTGATTTACCCGACAACCGAAGTTGAAATTCCAATTAAGCCGGATATTAAGAAATCTCCGCGTTTGCAGTTTTTAGATACAGGGTTGATAAACTATAAAAACGGAATTCAAAGTGAGCTATTATCGCTGAAGGATTTAAGTTCCTTTTACAGGGGTTATTTGATTCCGCATATAGTTGTGCAGGAAATCATTTCAACAAATAACATCTCCAACACAAAGCCGAATTTTTGGGTAAGAGAAAAAACACAATCTTCAGCAGAAGTTGATCTGGTAGTTCAATTCCGGAATAAGATAATCCCCGTTGAAATAAAATCGAGTAGTATCGGTAAACTTAGATCACTTCATCAGTTTATGGAGAGGAGTAATCATGCTTTTGCTGTCCGCATTTATGGTGGAGAATTTTCAATTCAAAAAGCATATACACCGGGTAAAAAAGAGTATAAACTTATGAATCTTCCTTACTATCTCGGTACTAAATTGATGGATTATATAGAATACTTTGTAACCGGCAGCGATTAACATATTTGATGAAAATGTAAAGCTGTTTCTACAAATCAATCAACGGATAAAACCGGTAGAGTTTACTTCCGGAATATAAAACTGCGGGATTAATGAATAGAATGGGAAGAAACTTCCAAGCCCCATCAGTTGCAGAGTGCCTAATGATTTCTTATCCTTATAATAAAAACATATCTTTTCAATTAATACACCCTAATTCAGATTAACAGAGGGGTAATGCGAAGGATTAATTTCTTCGAAAATGACGTTATTTCGATGTTTTGATACGTTTTGAAGTAATTAAAGAAGGTTGCGAGTTAATTGTAGAACCTTCCACAGAAGCTAAACAACCTTCTATAGTTAATGAACTACCTTGTTTAATTAGTGCGGGAGGTTTTGTAATTACTTTGGAACATTTAAAGGTAAACTAAGAAGGTAGTTAAGTAAGTACTGAACATTCCGAGATTACTAAAGGATGTCTTTTACCAATCTCAGAACCCTCTCTATTAACTTCAAAAGGAAGTTAGATAAAGTTCATAGGTGAAATACCAAACTGCAATAAAGAGAATGCAGCTTTCACAGAATTCTTCTCCGAAGGATCGTTCCGAGAAAAAGCCGGTGGTTTAGTTCGGTTTTGTTTGTCCG
>DAIRET010000282.1:0-2467 GCA_036795455.1 Ignavibacteriaceae bacterium | reverse complement strand
TCTTTTATTTCTTCCGTAAAAGGCTCACTGTTTTTTGAAGGAAAGAATGAAGCTATCTCCATTACTGATTCTGCAACATAAATAGGAGCTCTTGCTCTTAATGCTATTGCAATAGCATCGCTGGGTCTTGCATCTACTTCATTAGTTAAGGATGACATTTCAAGAACTATTTTTGCAATAAATGTATTTTCTCTCAACTCACTTATTAATATTTCTGTAATTGAAGCGCCTGCATTTTCGATTATACTTTTAATTAAGTCATGTGTCAGCGGTCTTGGAGGTTTTATCCCTTCAAGCTCCATTGCAATTGCTTGTGCTTCAAACTGTCCAATTATAATTGGTAGTTGTCTGTTTCCGTATACTTCTTTTAATAGAAGTGCGAAGGCACCACCGGCAGTAGGGTTAGATGATAAACCGACGATTTCGCACTCAACTTTCTTATACATTTATTAACCTCGTTACTAAACTTTCTTCAATTCATTTATTAGTGCAGGAAGCACCTCAAAAACATCGCCGATAATACCGTAATCGGCTATAGAAAAAATAGGTGCATCTTTATCTTTATTAATTGCCACAATGTATCTTGATGAAGACATTCCTGCCATGTGCTGGATTGCACCGGATATTCCACATGCAATATACAAATTAGGAGAAACAGTTTTGCCGGTTTGTCCTACCTGTTCACTATGCGGTCTCCATCCAGCGTCAACTACTGCGCGTGAAGCGCCTACTGCTCCTCCAAGGTAAGCGGCTAATTCTTCCAACAAGTGAAAATATTCCGGTCCCTTCATACCTCTTCCGCCTGCAACAATAATATTTGCTTCCGCAACATCAATTTTCCCGGTTGACTTACGAATTTCCGAAACAACTGATTTAAGATCTATTTCATTTACTTCAACAAAGTGAGTTTCAGCATCAGAAGGAAACTGTAATTCTTCTTTTTGAAAAACATTTTGACGTAATGTATAAATTTTTCTTTCCGTCTTGATTTTAACTTCTTCAAGCGCTTTTCCCGCATAGACCGGGCGGATAGCTATAAAATTATCTTCAGATTTTGTTATAGCAATACAGTCCGTTATTAGCCCTGCATCGGTCTTTACTGCAACACGGGGAGCTAAATCTTTTCCGAACACTGTATTTGCAAGGAAAACAAAATCAAAATTGTTTTGAAGTATAAAACCCGTAATCAAATCCGTGTATGCCGAAGATGAATAGTGAGCAAGTTTATCATTTTTAATAACTGTAACTTCCCCGGAAAAGTACTTCTTCATTTCTTCTAGATCTCTAATATCGGAACCCAGAATAATCGCATGACTTTCATACTCGTTTTCCTTTGAAAACATTTCAACAAAAGTAAGTACTTCAAAAGAAGATTTTTTAATTATTCCATCTCTCTGTTCAAGAATTGCTAATACTTTTTTCGACATAAAAATTCCTCAGATTACCTTTGCTTCTTCTTTTAGTAATTTAATAAGTTCGGGCACTACCGAAGCATCGCTTCCTAAAACTCTACCGGGTTTCTTTTCAGATGGATTTTTCAATCTAACAGTTTCAATTTTCGGCTCCGGAATATCAACATTCTTTTCAGTGATGTTTTTTTTCTTTGCAGCCATTATTCCTTTTAATGTCGGATAACGGGGTTCGTTCAATCCTTTTTGAGCTGTGATTACAATTGGTAAACCGGAAACAACAACTTCACGTCCTCCTTCAATTTCGGTTTCAGCGTTTACTTTTTCTCCATCAATGCTCAGTGAAACACAATTGGAGATACAATTATAATCGAGGATGGCTGCGGTAATTTGACCGACTATCGAATTATCATAATCAACCGATTGTTTACCGAAGAAGACAACCCGGCAATTGATGTTTTTTATTTCATCTGCGAGCAATTTTGCTACTCCGAATGAATCAATACCGGAATTAACTTTTAACAGAATACCTTCATCTGCACCCATAGCCAGAACCTTGCGGATTGTTTCCTTATTTTGTTCCGGTCCAACAGAAACAACAATAACCTCTCCTCCGGATTTTTCTTTCATTCTTAAGGCTTCTTCAACAGCATATTCATCATAAGGATTTATAATAAAAGAAACACCTGTGGTCTCTATCCCTTTTCCATCAGGCAAAATAGTAATCTTGGCTGCTGTATCCGGTACATGATTAACGCATACTGCTATTTTCATTCACACTCCGATAATAAATTTTTTATTGTCTAAAATAGTTATAGAGTTCTATAAAAACAACTCACTGGTTCAACATAAAGGGGATAAAAAAAATTCCTTATGTCTATTTCAAATTAACACAAATTTCTTTAATTTTTTTTCATGGAAATCAAACTACAAGAAAAACCCGAATTTGAAGAAATAAGCGATGAAGCAGTCGATATAGGAGTACCGGGTAAAGTGATTCTTTACAACGACGATTGGCATACTTTTGATGAAGTTATAGAACAGTTGATGAAAGCAAC
>DAIRET010000281.1:0-2490 GCA_036795455.1 Ignavibacteriaceae bacterium | reverse complement strand
CTTCTCGGAGGTTCTCAGTGTAACAAAAAAATTAGAAAGGAAGAAAAATGAAGAAAAAAATATTGATATTATGTACAGGCAATAGCTGCCGGAGTCAGATGGCGGAAGGATTCTTAAAGTCGTTTGACCCGGAACTTGAAGTGTTCTCTGCCGGGACAAATCCATCCTCACAAGTTCATCCAAAGGCAATACAAGTAATGAACGAGGTTGGAATTGATTTATCAAAAAACTATCCCAAACACTCGGATCAATTTATAAAAGATGAATTGGATTATGTAATTACCGTTTGCGATAATGCTAAAGAAACATGTCCTTTGTTCCTCGGAAAAGTTGGAAAACAGATCCACATCAGCTTCGAAGACCCTGCAGATGCAACGGGAACGGAAGAAGAAATTTTAGTTGTGTTTAGAAGAATACGCGATGAGATTAAAAAAGATTTTTATGAGTTTTACACAAAAAATTTAAGACACTGATTTCACAGATTTTCACGGATTTAATGGATTGAAAGTCATTAAAAACAGTTCGATTTATTAGTCGATTTTCAAAAATAGTAAGGAGTAGAAAAATGTTAGATATAAAAGTATTAGGTCCAGGTTGTACAAACTGCATCAAACTGGGGAATTTAGTTAAAGAAGTTGTTGCTGAAAACAACATTGCGGCAAATATTGAAAAAATTACCGACAGGGAAAAATTTCTCGATTACGGAATAATGCTTACTCCCGGTTTAGTAGTAAACGGAAAAGTATTGGTTAGCGGTAAACTGCCGACTAAATCAACATTAGAGCATTGGCTTAAAGATATTAAACAATAGGAGCAATTATGAACATTGATAATTCAAAAGAATGGCACTGGTTCAAAGGAGGCATACTTGTATCTCTTCTATCGGTTGCAACATATTTTATTTTTTCTGCAATAGCAGATCGAAATTATCCATTCGGAATAACTGCAGGGTTTGGTTATATCGCCGCTCAATTCGGAAGACTCTTCGGCGACCTCTCTGAAAATCCGGTAATTAAAAGATTCAGTGAAAAACCCGATGCATTCATTGAATTCTTTTTGTTAATTGGACTGATAATAGGTGGTTATACTGCATCAAAACTTTCAGGCACTTTCTTATCAGAAAACATTCCCGCGGTTTGGGAAAAATATCATGGAAAGAGTCTTATCAAAAGATATTTGTTTGTTCTTGTAGGCAGCATATTTCTTGGGTATGGTGCCGCACTTGCAAGCGGATGTACTACCGGAAATATTTTACAGGGCTGGGCGCATTTGTCGCTTGGAAGCATAGTTGCCGGAGCTTCTTTCTTTGCAGCAGGAATAATCACTGCAAAAATTCTCTACCCTAAAACAGGAGGCAACGATGATAATAATTAATATTCTCTTCGGTTTGGTGGTCGGTTTTCTTTTCGGTTATATTCTAACACGTACCGGCATTACAAAATATCCGCGTGTAATGGGAATGCTTCTACTTAAGGATTTTAAGATTCTGAAATTCATGCTTACTGCAGTTACTTCATCAATGATTTTATTTTATCTGTTAGGTGATTTTGGGTTATTAAAAACTGTTCCTAAAAATCTTGACTGGGGAAAACTTGTAGGCGGTTTAATTTTCGGAACCGGGATGGGAATTCTCGGTTACTGTCCGGGTACAATGGCAGCAAGAATTGGTGAGGGGAAGAAAGAAGCTATACTGTCATTGTTTGGAATGGCGATTGGAATTTTTATTTATGCCCTGACAATTAAAAATGTTAAAGAAACTTTTCTTTCATCAGAAATGAACGGAGATATTTTTACTCAACTTGGTGTAAACAAATGGATAGTAATAATTCCTGCTGCAATAATTTTCTCTGCGATCATCTATTTTGTGAATAAGAATTTTAGTGACAACAAAAAAATTTTTTAAGGAAGAGCATGAGTTCATTAACCAAAAAACTTTCGTTCTTAGATAGATATTTAACATTGTGGATTTTCCTTGCAATGTTTGTTGGAGTTTTTTCCGGTTATTTGTTCCCGGACGTAGTTGATTTCTGGAATATTTTTCAGAGCGGAACCACAAACATTCCTATTGCAATCGGGTTGATACTGATGATGTATCCTCCCCTTGCAAAAGTAAAATACGAAGAACTTGGGGATGTATTCAAAAATGTTAAAGTATTGGCATTGTCTCTTATCCAGAACTGGATTATTGGACCGGTGCTAATGTTTGTGCTTGCTGTTGTTTTTCTTCCTGATTATCCAGAGTATATGGCGGGATTAATTCTTATCGGTTTAGCACGCTGTATTGCAATGGTAATTGTGTGGAATGAACTTGCAAAAGGCGATACCGAATACGCCGCCGGACTTGTAGCATTCAACTCAATTTTTCAAGTGCTGTTCTTTTCCGTTTACGCTTATGTATTCTTAACAATTCTACCCTCATGGTTAGGACTTCAAACTTTTGCCGTAGATATAACCATCAGGCAAATTGTTGAATCCGTTTTCATTTATCTT
>DAIRET010000280.1:0-2495 GCA_036795455.1 Ignavibacteriaceae bacterium | reverse complement strand
ACAATAGCTTCATTGTACTTACCGTTTCTATATAGTTCATTCCCCTCGTTAAACAATTGTTCAAACCCGGAAGCAAAAATGTTAGCAGAGATAACAACAATCAATAATAACCTTAATAACATATTACTTCTTTACTCCTATGGCCAGTTGTTCTTCCAGCTCAATAATAATTGAGCTTGCTTGCTTGTAAATCTCATTCATCTCTTCTATACCTTTATTTCCCGGTGAGAAGCGGATGAATTCACACTTTTCAATTGTTTCTGTAATCACCGGGATTAAATTTTCATCAATCCCCCTATAATGAAGTTGTGCTACAGCGTTATCCATTGTTAAATCGGCTTTGGGAATATTAAGTTTATCTTCGATATAACCGAGTAGTGCCTGAGAAATTTCCGTGTAAAAATTCTCTTTTGCATTTTCTTTTAGAAACTTGGCTGCAGTTTTTAATCTTGATTTGGCAATTTTTTCAGCACGAAGATTTCTCATCAATCGAACATTTCCCCTAAGTTTATCTTCTTTTCTCCTATACACAACGAAAACCAAAGTAGCGACAGTAGGCAAGATTGTCAATAGCCAGAAGAGGAGTGAATTAACAAAATATTCTCCTTTTTCCCGTATACCTCCGGTAGATGTTTTGATAAATCTGATATCGCTGCCGAGTAGTTTTATTTCTTCTTTGGACGAAGAACTTATTGAGGTGTATTCCGCGCTCCCTTTCTCAACCTCTATATTAAATGCATTGGAAGACAATGTTACATAATCTTTTTTTGCCGGATTGAAGTAAGTAAACTCTACCGGCTGGATTGTAAACTTACCATGATTTCTCGGGATTAAAAGTATTTCGATTTTTTTAGTCCCGCCAACCGTACTACCGCGATTCATGTTCTCGTTTACTTTTGGTTCATACTTTTCAAATCCCGGGGGTAATTTTATTTCAGGTATTTGTACCAGTTTCAGGTTCCCGGTTCCGTTTATTTCTATCTTTAACGAAATTGGTTCATTTTGTTTTACCGATTCTCTATCAATATTCGCATTAAAATTAAAATTGCCAACAGCCCCATTAAATGAAGGAATAGTAGTTTGTGGTAAAGGAAGTACTTTAACCTTTGCCCCATTTGAACGGGCAGTATATTCAACTGTTTCTGTTCGACCGAAAAACGGGTCATTAAAAAAGTCGTCGAATAAATTATTGGAACGACTTCTTCTTTGAATAGCAACAGGAATTTTCAATTCAAATGGAGTAACAGTCAATTCACCGGTTTCAGTTGGAAACAACGCTGCTCTTTTAAGTGTTGCAACATTGAATACTTTCCCGTCATAATTCTCCCTTGTAAATCCGATATTTCCCGGAGATTCGATTTCTTCTGCCCAAAATCCCTGGTATGAAGGAAGTTTTGTTATTTGTGGTGAGGAAATATTCAACCTTGTATAAAGTTTATACGTTACTGTAACTTGCTCTCCTTTATAAACTGTATTTTTATCAATGAATGCCCTGATAAAAAGGTTCTCGGCTATTTCCTGGTTCGATATTGCAGCATCCCGCTGTTGCTGTTGGGGACGCGAGGAGCCTGCAACAACTTCAATTGAAATCGGCTGTGTCTTTAAAGTAGAACCTTTAAAATTTATGGAAGCAGTACCGATCGTAAACTTCCCGATGCTCCTTGCCTGCACATAATAAGTGAAACTTCTTGATCCCGAAACCACACCGTTAATAATCTGCATGCTTTGTGATTGATTGGGACCGGACATAACGAGAAAATCACTAAAAGAAGGGGGTTGAAAACCGGTAACACTGTTTATATCTTCTCCCTGAAAAGTAAAACTAACTTCAAGCCTGTCATCCTTTCCGATTTTAGTACTGCTTACCGAAGCTGTAAAACTCTGCGCAAGCAGGGACAAACTTGAAATAAATATTAGCGATATGTTGAGTAAAACTTTCATTGTACTTTTTTATTAATTCCTTTTACCGGTTATAAACTGTTTACCAATCCTTATCCGTTTTAACTCTAACCCCGGTTTTTTGTCTTAATTTCTTTTGAATATCTTTTTCATTTTCTTTTAAAGCGTTAAGAATTTGTTCAGCTTCTTCTTTTGACATTTTTTGATCTTGCTGCTGTTGTTTTTGCTGCTGTTGATCGTTTTTATTCTGATCTTGCTGCTCTTGTTTATCCTGCTGATTTTGTTGATCCTGTTTATCTTTATCCTTGTTTTGCTCCTGGTTTTGATCTTTATTCTGATCCTTGTTTTTATCCTTATTCTGGTCCTGGTTCTTTTGTTGCTGCTGATCTTGCTGTTGTCGGAGCTTCTTCAGAGCATAAGATAAATTGTACTTTGTGTCTTTATCATCCGGGTTAAGTTTTAGCGAGTTTTTATATGCTTCAATACTCTCTTTAAGCTTATCGGACTTCAGCAACGAATTACCAATGTTATAATGAGTTTTCGCTTTATACTTATCATTAGTTGTTTTATTTAACGCATTTTGATACGATTTAATA
>DAIRET010000279.1:0-2533 GCA_036795455.1 Ignavibacteriaceae bacterium | reverse complement strand
CCTTTGTTGTCCATGCGGTTTGATAGTTCACTCCGAGCTCCGGTAGTGTGCGGTACTTAACTTCAAGCGAATATAGTTCGGGAGAAGTAGAATCGGTTTCCGAGTGAAATTCGGAAAGGATTTTCATTTGGGGATACACCTTTGCATCAATCATGCTAAGATCGGCATAGTTATTAACCAGGTTGAAGTAATTTAATGTGTCAATTGTCCCGTCTTTTTTTATTGCTAACGGTTTATATTTGATCCCGGTTTGCTCGCTGTTTTTTTGATTTACGTACATTGAATCCCATTTCCCCACAGGACCTATAGTAGAAGTAAGAAGAGTACCGTCATTAAACCGTTTATAGATTGTTGTATCGATTTCAACTCTTCCGCCATATGGTTTTGTAAACCACTCAGGTACAGAGCCGGGAGCAGCACCTTTTTTACCGATTATTGCCCATGAACCCGTAAAAACCACACTGTCGATATATACACTACCAAGAGCTTTAATTCTTTCTTTTAGAGGAACTGAGGTAATCCTACCATCGTTTGATACTGAGATTACAATTAAATAATTATTTGGGATTGTATCTAAAAAATCTATATAATTATTAATTGCCGTGGTGCCACCTCCATGTGTGTCGAATAATTTATATCCTTTGTATACAAGAGAACTATCTTCAAATAGACAAACGTGATGACCTCTCAGAGTGTTTTCAGGAATAAAACTTTCTGAATTAATCTGAATTATGGCTGTATTTCCATCATAGAAACCAGCTGAAAGCACAAAAATCTTGTAGTCTAATGTATCAAAAGTTATCTTGTTGAAATTATACTGAAGGTTAATTAATCTAGATTGCAAGAATGAGATACTGTCATTTAATCCATAAGAATAACCTTTCTTTTTTAAGAGGGATTGCTTTAATCCAAAGCCCTCATCACCGAAAATTTTTGAACGGAACCAGTAACGCTGATTATCAAACAATAAAGAAAGATTTACCTTAGTATAAAACGGATTCAAGGGTTGATATGCTGTTAGAACCGGGTCGAAGTCTTCGGATTTACTAAATTCAACAACAAGTGTATCGCTTAACGGGGGATTACCCGGGTTTAAAAATAGTATTTCATCATTAAATTGATTTTCAGTATAATGAGGTATTACACTCCTGATTGCTGATGATGCAACTAAGTAGTTGAATTCAATTATATTATCATCTTTTGTTATTTCATCAAGAATATTATCGCTGTCAAGTTCAACTACTATCTTGTGTTGTCCCGGTCTACTCTTAACCGGTACCTTAAATGATAAAGAATCGGTAAAAGCCGGAACCTGCTTAACGAAACTTTTATTGTAAAAAGTTGAATCATTATAGATGTCTTTTACCAGTATTTTAAATGTACTGTCCAGAACTTTGCCATAATTAAAGTAATTAAGTGAAATCGAAATAGAATCTATCTGATCCGATGGATTTACAGGATAAGATTTTACATCACCGATGGAGACGGAAAGATTTGGCTTCGGGGGAATCGGTAGATTAACTATCGGGTCACCTATGAAAGTATTTGTTAAAGCAAACAACTGGTATACTCCTGAACTTCCATACGTCTGGAGCATTTCGAGTTTTGTTTGTTTGTGTGCCTCGCTTATGTTATAAATGGATTCCACCAGTATTTTCTTATAGAATATTTTAGGAGCGGCTAGCGAGGTTGAAAGAAACCCGAGAGATGAGTTCCCGATATAACCAATAGCCTGCCCATCGTTATCAAGCACAAACAGTTGTGAAAATGATGTAATATCCGGCTCACCAAAACGGGCTGTTGAACAGCCGAAATCTGAAATAAGCGGATTTCTATTATTTTTATTCTTTAATTGAACAGGCTGTGTAATTGAATTATCCCATGTTTGAGTTCCGCTGTGTCCTAAGTATGAAATAAAAACCGAGCCGCTGTCGATTGAACTCTGGAACTCTTCGGGTGTAAAAGGACCGAAGTTTGTATTCGGATTTATAGTTTTATAAAAATGTGAGTAATTGCCTCCTATGGGTGATGGAACGACATAATTATTTACTACAAATTGATTCGTTTCTCTCAGTTGGTCAAGTTGTGCCTGGTTATTCCCTGTTCCTCCCGAGAAAAACATATATCTTTTATTCCATCCATCAAAACCTCGTGTAACATAATTTATATGTTTGTTCATATAATAATTCAGTTCCTGTTCAGATTTAACAGGAATCCGCCCGATGTTCATTTGCGGAATATATGCTCCGGTAGTGTCCCATGTAACAAACCAATTATCACTTACAGACGCTCCGAATGATGGAATAAAATTCGGTTTGGGAGGTGCGCTTTGAAACTTCGTTTTGTTGGCGTGATAGTCGTATGTAGCTTGTCCTATCAAGCATGCGTATTTGGGTTTAGGCTCCTGCCAATTGTTATGCGTACTTTTTAAGAAATCCTTGATTGCTTCTGGATTGAAGAAACCGTAAGAGAACTCATCATAAATATCCTCAATATCAACAACTTTTGTTTCAACTTCATACTGTGTGGATAT
>DAIRET010000278.1:0-2548 GCA_036795455.1 Ignavibacteriaceae bacterium | reverse complement strand
ATAATCCGCAAATAAAAGGGAGTTTTACATATTCAATTTTCTTCAAAAAGTTTTCGAGTATTCGTAAATCGAAAACAGGTTGAGAAATCATATATTCAGCACCTGCTTCCACTTTCCAATCAAGTCTTCTAATTTCTTCGTCAAGATTAATTGCCCCTGGATTGACTCCAACTCCAATGCTAAAACCGGTGGGTTCTCCTATTGGAGTTCCGCCGAGGTCTAACCCGTTATTTAATCGATTGAGTAAATTAACAAGCCCGATTGAATCAATATCAAAAACTGCCGTTGCATCCGGGTATTTTCCAAGTTTCGGAGGGTCGCCGGTTACTGAGAGAATATTCCTTAATCCCAATGCCCAGGCTCCAATCAAATCGGACTGCATACCAATTACATTTCTATCCCTACATGCAAAATGTAAAACGGTTTCAATGCTTACTTCACGCTGTATTAAAATTGCAAGCGCTAATGCAGACATCCGGGCTGATGCTCTTGGTCCATCGGGAATGTTAATAGCATCAATTCCAAAATGGTGGCAACGTCTTGCTTTTTGTATTTCATTTTGAAAAGCAATTCCTTTGGAAGAAACGAGTTCAACCATATAAACAAATTCTTTCCGGAGGAGTTTACTTGCAAGGCGTGATTTTTCATTTGGTTCTATTAGTTTTACTTCCGGAGGTTTTTCTATTTTCAAACTGATTTTATTACTATCCATCCGCTGTTGCGGAGATAGAGCTTTTACAGCTCTTCGGATAGCCTGGATGTGTAAAGGATTAGTTCCACAGCAACCACCAACAATTGTCGCCCCGCTCTGGATAAATCTTTTTGCATATTCAGCCATATACTCAGGCGATGCCATGTAAATATTTCTTCCACCGATGTTTTGTGGTGTTCCGGCATTTGGCTGAACTGAAATAGGAATTGAAGTGAGCTGTCTCAGCTTTTCAACACCTTCAAGCATCAATTTGGGACCGACCGAACAGTTTAATCCTACGGCATCTATTTGAAAATCGCTAATTGCTTGAATGAAATACTCAAGCGGTTCACCGCTAAGTAGATTAATGTCATCATTGATTGTAACCTGAGCTATTATCGGTATATCGGAATCTAATTCTTTTGCCGCTTTAATTGCTTGAACTAATTTAGCGGTTAACCCGAAAGTCTCGAATATTAATAAATCAACTCCTCCGTCAATTAAACCCCGTATCTGTTCCTTGAAAGCTTCTTTAGCTTCTTCATATGAAACCTTCCCAAGCGGTTCTATTTGAATACCAAGAGGACCAACCGAACCGGCGACTAATGCTTTATTTTTCGCAATAGTACATGCTATTTCTGCTCCGCGTTTATTAATCTCGTAAGTTTTATCATCAAGTCCGTGAGGAGATAACTTGTAAAAATTAGCACCGAATGTATTTGTTTCGATTATATCGGCGCCTGCGCTTATGTATTCTGAATGAATGCTTTCGATTAATTCGGGTGTTGTAATATTCAATTCGTCAAAACAACGGTTGATATAAATCCCTTTCTCGTATAAATATGTTCCCATACCTCCATCAAAGACTATGATTTCGTTGTGGAGTTTTTCTCTGAAAGTTTTCATAAATATTTGTTTGCTTATTTTTGTAATACCATTACTCTAAAATAATAAAAGATTTCTTAATATGAGTTTGAAACCGATTACGAAAGGAATTGTGAAAATGAAGTTTGAAAATAGTAAAGATAGAACCGAAATTATTCAGTTAGCCAATGTGTTTCAAAAAAGCAGGGTCTTATTAACTGCATTTGAGCTTGATGTTTTCAGTAGAATTGCCAATACCGGTTCAACTGCTGAGCAGATTGCAGGAAATGACATTAAAAATATTAGGGCTTTGAAGCGTTTGTTAAATGCTTTACATTCACTCGGTTTAGTAAAAAAAGAGAAAGAGAGTTATTTCTTAACTGAATCCTCTTCTGCTTACCTTGTTAAAGGGAAAGAGAATTATTTGGAAGGTTTGATGCACTCGGTTCACCTTTGGAACTCATGGAGTAAACTGACCGAAACAGTATTAAATGAAGTTCAACCGCTAAAGAATGAGATTAACGATAGGGGAGAAGAATGGCTGCGGGCATTTATAAATGCAATGCATATGCGGGGAAGGAGTAGAGCATCGGAAGTTGCTGCTTATTTGGATTTCTCAAAAGTTAAAAAGATTCTGGATGTCGGTGGAGGTTCCGCTGCATTTTCAACTGTATTTATTGAAAGTAAACCGGATATGAAAGCGGTGGTTTTTGATTTACCCAATGTTATACCGATAACGAAAGAGTTTATAAGTAAAGATGGGATGGATGATTCAATTGATACTTTAACCGGGAATTATCTTGTTGATGATTTGGGTGATAATTACGACATGATCTTCCTTTCGGCAATAATTCATTCCAATTCCTATAAAGAAAATGAATTATTAATAGAAAAATGCTGCGAAGCATTAAATCCCGAAGGTCAAATTGTAATTGTTGATTATATAATGAATGAAGAAAGAACCGAACCTGCTGCCGGTGCTTTCTTTGCAAT
>DAIRET010000078.1:0-12886 GCA_036795455.1 Ignavibacteriaceae bacterium | reverse complement strand
CAATTATACTATACTGGTAAGCTCACAGGCTCAATATTGAAGGGAAACCTTTACTTCATCGGTGGAGGCGATCCTGACTTCAATACTGATAATCTTTCTACTTTTGTTGATGCAGTTAAATCACTTGGTATTACCCGGGTAGAAGGAAATTTATATGCCGATATTTCTTATAAAGATTCACTATTCTGGGGAATGGGATGGATGTGGGATGATGACCCTTCAACAGATGCCCCTTATCTCTCCGCTTTGAATATCAATGGAAATACAATAACAATCTCAATAACGCCTGATGTTGCCGGTGATTCACTTAAAATTAAGTTAATCCCGGAAACTGAATATTTCACAATAAAAAATTCTTCCAAACTTGTTGATAAAGTAAAAAATCCTTTCTATGTAATCAGAAATTATTACGACCGGAAAGATGAGTTTGTTATTTCAGGTGATATTAATAAAAATCAGCAAAGCGTTGCAAGAACTTTTAATGTGAATGCTCCGCATAAGTATTTTCTAAATCTATTCAAAGAGCAGTTGGAAAAGAATAATATTTCATTTAAAGGGAAGATTGATACTTTAACTACACCGCCAAATGCAAAACAGATTCATACTTTTTCAAGGACGTACGGACAGGTAATCAAAGAATTAAATAAAAACAGCAACAACCTTAATGCTGAAATGACTTTGTTTGCTTTGGGAGAAAAATATTTCGGAAAACCTTCCACCGCTTCAAAAGGGATTAAAATGATTGACAGTCTTATAATAGCATCCGGTTTGAATCCCGGTAATTATCGCCTTGTTGATGGTTCGGGTGTTTCGCATTATAATCTTGTAACCGCAGAACTATTACTCGGAGTATTGAAATATTTTTATTATGAACAACCCGAACTGTACAGATTACTCTCCGACTCATTTCCGTTTTCAGGAGTTGACGGTACACTCAAAAATAGAATGCGCGGTTCAGCAGCAGAGAATAATGTGAAAGCAAAAACGGGTACATTAAGCGGAATTAGCTGCTTATCAGGTTATGTAAATGCTAAAAACGGAGATATCATTGCTTTCTCGATAATGATTCAAAACCATTTCGGTAAAACTTCAAGGGCTACCGGGTACCAAAACCGGATTTGTGAAATTCTCGCCGAGTATGAGTAAACCGGTGTATTACAATGCTGATACCGGTTGACGGAATTAATATTAACATTGAAGTTTTTTTGTCTGAAACGGCTGACCACTCGATTATTTTTATTCACGGTTTTTCAGGTTCGGGAAAAGACTGGAAAAATGTAATTTCTAAATTGCCGGAAAACATTTGCAAAGTTACTATTGATTTTCCGGGACATGGAAGAAGCGATTCACCCGAACCTCTTCGATATTATGAATCTGTTTTTCTGAATAAAGTAATTAATTCTGTTATTGTTTTTTTAGACCTAAAGCATGTCATCCTCGCCGGTTATTCTATGGGTGGAAGAGTTGCTTTAACTTACGCAGTAAATCATCAAAAAAATATCGACGCAATTATTCTTGAAAGCACAACGGCAGGATTGCAAAGTGAATCGGAGAGAAAATCCCGCATACTTCAAGATGAATATCTATCCAAACGCATTGAGCAAAATGGAATTGATGACTTTGTAGAATACTGGACAAACCTCGAACTTTTCAAATCTCAAAAAAAACTACCCATAGAAATACAACAACAAATTAAAATCGAAAAATTAAAAAACAATCCTAGAGGGTTGAAAAATTCTTTACATGGATTTGGAACCGGGAAAATGATTTCTGTATGGGAAAGACTCAGACTGTCACAGATTCCTACTTTGTTAATTACCGGGGAAGAGGATAAAAAGTTTACTTCGATTAACACTGAAATGGTGAAACTTATTCCCGGAGCAAAACATGTGGTTGTAGAAAATGCGGGACATAATGTCCATCTTGAAAAACCGGAAGTTTTTGTAAATTTGATAAAAGAATTTTTAATTTCGATAAGCCACAAAAAAGAGGACACTTAATGGCATTCAAATGGAACAAAGTTAAAGAGTATCAAGATATCATCTACGAAAAGATGGATGGAATTGCAAAAGTTACAATTAATCGACCGGAAGTACGAAATGCATTCCGACCGGAAACAGTAATAGAAATGTATGACGCTTTTGCAGATGCAAGAGAAGACCAGGAAATCGGTGTAGTATTGTTGACCGGGGCAGGTCCTGCGAAAGACGGGAAATATGCTTTCTGTTCCGGAGGCGATCAAAGAATTCGCGGCGATAAAGGTTACGTCGGAAAAGATGGCGTTCCAAGATTGAACGTACTTGATTTGCAAAAATTAATTCGCAGTATGCCGAAACCTGTAATTGCACTTGTTGCCGGATATGCAATTGGCGGCGGACATGTTCTTCATGTTGTTTGTGATCTTACTATCGCTGCCGATAATGCAGTTTTTGGTCAAACAGGACCGAAAGTCGGCAGTTTCGATGGAGGATTCGGGTCAAGTTATCTTGCAAGAATAGTGGGACAAAAAAAGTCTCGCGAAATCTGGTACTTGTGCCGTCAATATAATGCTCAGGAAGCACTTGATATGGGATTGGTAAATAAAGTTGTACCCGTATCTCAACTTGAAGAAGAAGGTGTTAAATGGGCTTACGAAATCCTTGAGAAATCACCATTGGCTATTCGTCTGCTTAAATCAGCATTTAATGCTGAACTTGACGGACAACAAGGAATCCAGGAACTTGCAGGCAATGCAACTTTGTTATACTATATGACAGAAGAAGCCCAGGAAGGGAAAAAAGCATATATTGAAAAAAGAAAACCGGATTTCAATAAATATCCTAAACTACCTTAAATATAGTAAATGAAGAATTACAACAAATTCGAAATATGGGTGCTTGCAAGCCGCCCGAAAACTCTTTTCGCAGCATTCGTCCCGGTGATAGTCGGAACTTCGATTGCCAATGCAGAAGGAGAAATAAATTTATTAGCATCGGTTGTAGCACTTGTTTGTTCTATTTTAATCCAGATTGGAACTAACTTTTCGAATGACTTACAGGACTTTATCAGGGGTGCTGATTCTAAAGAACGAGTTGGTCCCCTGCGTGTTATTAACGAAGGATTGATTACAACTTCGCAAATGAAAACAGCAATTTTTATAGTTTTCTTTACAGCTTTCATGCTTGGTTTGTATCTGATTTATCTTGGAGGTGTCGTAATTCTGATTATAGGTATACTTTCAATTTTAGCTGGATTGGCATATACGTCGGGTCCATATCCTTTAGCTTATCACGGCTTGGGAGATTTTGCAGCATTTATATTCTTTGGATTGATTGGAACAATTGGAACTTACTATTTGAACACAGGAGAATTCTCAACAATATCTTTAATAGCTTCAATACCGGTTGGTGCGTTGGTAACAAATATTCTTGTTGTTAATAACTACCGTGATCTTGAGCAGGATAAACGTGCCGGCAAAAATACACTCGCTGTAAAACTCGGAAAAACGTTTTCGAGATACGAGTTTATTATTTTAATGACTGCTTCTTTTATAGTTCCGTTAATTATCTTCTTAAGTTACGATGTTAAAGGATGGGTTTTCCTCCCTTATCTTACTTTACCTATCGCATATAAATTAATATTAATGATGTTTAAGTTGACAGGTCCGCAATTAAATAAAACATTAGAACTGACTGCAAAATTTTCAGCAATCTTCGGACTCCTTTTTTCGTTAGGATTTCTTTTGTGATGATTAATGGGCTCTGATATGAATGGCTCATTAACAAATCCGGTTATTAATTCGGATGGCTTTTCAATTATAGTTCCGGGTCGTTTTGAATTATTTCCGAAGTATAAGTACAAACATTTCACAAAGAATTTCATTCAAATTGAACAGGAAAGTCTTGATGAGATAACCAGAAAAATAGCTTCATACATACATTCAATCGGTATTAAAAAGAATACGATTGTCCCCATGTACTGCGATAATCCTTTTTACATTATATTGCTTTCTCTTTCTCTCTGGAAGTTAAAAGCAGTACCATTCCCGATAAATAACAGGCTTACACCAGATGAAATTTCTGATTTACTTTCCCGCATCGAATCAAGCATAGTTTTTGTTGAAAATGAGATTGATGGATTGAAAAAATCAATTAATCAAATTAGTATACGAAAAGTTATTTCTGAACCAACTCAAACAATAAACGAAAAGAATTTTGATATTGAGTTAGAACAGACTGCCCTTATTTTATCTACTTCCGGTAGTGAGGGACAAGCTAAACTTGTACCTCTAACTTTTAACAATCTTTTTCAAAGTTTTATTTTATCCAACTCCATCTTAAAAGGAAATAAAGAAGATAAATGGTTATTAAGTCTCCCTCTTTATCATATCGGTGGATTTTCGATTTTCACCAGGTCATTATTCAGCAACTCAAAATTAATTATTCCCGCTTCACTTAATACTGATGATCTCGTTTCCACAATCACGGAAACAGACCCGGATAAGTTTTCGTTAGTCTCAACACAGTTTAAAAGGTTAATAGAAGAAGGAATAAAGCCAAACCCGGGATTGAAGTATCTTTTACTTGGAGGCGGACCGCTTGATTCTGATCTAATTAAAAATGCAATTCTTGATGGATGGAAGATTTGTAAAGTTTACGGTTCAACAGAAACTTCTGCATTTATTTCTCTTTTAACACCTGAAAATTTTAACGAAAAAATAGAATCAGCCGGTTCTCCCCTGCCCGGAGTTGAAATTAAAATATTAGACGAATGCAAAAATCCTTTACCTCCTTTATCTGTAGGTGAAATTGCAATTTCTTCACCAACTGTAACTCACGGCTATCTGAATGCACATGAAATCAACCAAATGAAATTCCAAAACGGTTTTTATTACTCCGGCGATTACGGCTACCTGGATGAGGATGGTTATTTATACATTTCAAACCGTAGAAACGATTTAATTATTTCCGGTGGAGAAAACATCAACTCTTTTGAAATCGAAAAACTTTTACTTACCCACCCGTTGATAGCTGATGCAGTAGTCGTTGGAATTCCTGATGATGAATGGGGAGAAATTGTTGTTGCTGTAATTGTTTTAAAGGCAGAAAAAACACTTACAGAAGAGAACATTAAAACCTTTTTGAAAGAAAAAATGGCGTCCTATAAAGTTCCGAAAAGGATTACATTCACATCAGAAATTCCCAAAACCACATTAGGAAAGGTTCGCAAAGACGAGGTAAAGAAATGTTTACAAAAGATGATGCTCTAAGGATGTGGAAACTCTTAATATTTTATTTTTTATATTAGGATAAGATATTAATTATTTCTTTGAATGGAGAAAAGATGATTCCTTTGTCTGAAGATTTACAAACTTCAAAAAATAACTTAGTGCAATTCAGAGATATTACTTATCGCATTCTGAATTATATCCCGGAAGTTCTGGATGAAAAAATTGAGTATGGTGGCTATATTATAGGTTCTTCCAATATCGCAGGAACAAAAAAACCTATACGTCCTTATAAAAAGGATTTGTTCATATTGCATTCTGAAAAGTTCGGTGAAGATTTTAACAACTTCGAGCAATTACTACAGCGTATCCAAAATGGAGAAAGAGAATTCGCTATTGAGGAATACAATTTAATTGACAGTATTGTTTATACAATACAACAAGCTATGGGTATTGGACTTGATCTTATGGTTCAAGCGAACAGTGCCAGGAAACATGTTGGCAACCGATTTGAAGAAATGATACGAACTTTGATAACTTCCTTAGAAATATCCATGAAGAAAGTTACATTAAAGATTCCATATAAAACAGAAGATGGAGATAAATACTATAGGTGTGAAACAGATGTGATTATTTCTCCTTTTAAAAGTGTAAAATCAAATGCCACAAGTATAGACCCGGATGAAATTGTTATCTCATTGAAAACCACAACTAAAGATAGAATGCCCAAAATCTTTATTGATAAAGTTCTAATGGAAAAATTTGTTGGACACAGCGTTAAAGTAGTCGGGATTTCACAAAATGATATTCAACGAAAAGAGGGGGATGGACAAACAAGGATAAGTTATACTTTTGTATCGAATCTGTTCATGGTTTATACACGATTTTTAGCTGAGTTAGAAGGTTATTACTATCTTGACTTACCAGTAATGGCACAAAGCTCTCCATTCAATCAATACATTCATCCATTCTCAAGATTTCTAACATGTGATATCTGGAAAATGTTACGACCTTAGTTTTTGTCTTCTTTGAATAGCTTCAACCTCATCTTTACCTGTAACAATCCGCGAAAGATGTCCGCTATCAAGCATTCTTTCTTTAATTATATTACAGTACTCAATTTGTTTTTCGCTTCCTAACCATTTTCTTTCAAATGCTTCAGCAACGGCGTAAGTAGTTCCAGAACCACCGAATGGATCAACGATAATTTGTCCGGGATTTGAAGAAGCGAGAACTAATTTTTTAATCAACTCAACCGGTTTTTGCGTAGTATGATCGGTTTTTTCCCACGAGCCATTTGACAGAGTTGGAATTTCAAATACATCTTTTGGTTTTGCCCCTAAAGGATTTGGCTGCCATATATATTCTTTGCCATTATTATTATACTGAGATGATTCAGCTTGAGAGCGTATGGGATATTTTAGTGTATGTGCATTATATTTAATTCTAACCTGATTAATGTTAAAAATAAAATCTTTACTCTTTCTAAAATGAAGAATACTTTCGTGAGATCTGCCCCAATCATTGCCAAGATTTGCTTTATTCCTGTAAAACCAGACTAACCATTTACAACCGGTAAATAAATAACTTGCTGCCCATTTAATATCAGCAAGAATCTCTGAAAAACCGCAAACATAGAGTGAACCATGTGGTTTTAAAATTCTTTGTGCCTCCCGTATCCATAATATACTCCATTCCACATATTGCTTTTGCGAATGAAAAGTATCCCACTCAGCTTTTTTAATGTTATACGGAGGATCAGCAAAGATCAAATCTACGCTTTCATTATCAAGTGATTTCAAAAACTGAATTGCATCAATATTGTAAAGAGAACCGAAGGGGGATTGGAAAAACGGGGCAGGTAGCTTTTGATTTGATTTTTCAGCGTAGAACTCCAGATGAAGTTCTTTAACTAACTGGTTTACTTTTGAAGATGGGTATACCCTATAATTATTTATGGGGTGCCTAACTGAAGAAAATTTCCCGGTTCTATCCCATCTTCGTAAAGTTTCACTATTAACGCCCAAAATTTCTGCGGCTTCGCTAATACTATAGTATTTTTCCATTTGATATGCTAAATATATTAAACAACCTTATACAACCATGCGCAAATATATATGTTTTTTCTAATTTGTCAAGTTAATTTCAATAGCAAACACCTTATAAAAATATCATAAAGTGATTAAAATTTGGAATTATTGTTTCATCACCTTCTAAGACAATAAAAAGTATTTCACTCCCTCCTCTTACCCTGCATAAGCCATAACAAGATTTTCTTTTTTGATTGATGTTGCAAGCAGGAATTCCTCTTCGGTTACTTTCTCTTTATCGCCGTAGTAGTTATGCTCTACGCTATCCTTTTGAACCGAAGCCTTCAGTTCTTTAACCGTAAGAATTTCTAATTTATCCACTACAAGATTATTCCCGTTTTCAATATCAACTTTTCCTTCCAGTATAAAGGGTCCCATTGATAAAGTATCTACTGCATATTTATTATAAGTTTTGGGAAAAAGCACCGCTTCAAATGTACCCGACAAATCTTCGAGCGAAAGGAATTTCATTATATCCCCTTTCCTTGTTTTTATTCTTTTGGATGTCATATACCAGCCGATCATTTTAACTTTTTTGTTATTGTACTTCCGCATGTCTGCTGCTTTAACAATAGCTGAATCCGACGTCCACTTTTCAAAAAAATGCAGAGGATGACGGGTAACCATGTAATCAAACATTTCAAACTCAATACGGCATTTTTCTTCAATTGAATATTCCGTTCCAGTTACAACTTCTTTTTCGAGCCGGTAAGTTTCCGACATAAATAGATCGTTGTAACTTTCATCCAGCAGTCTTCTTTTTTTCAAATAAACATCAAGTAATCTCATAAGAGTAGGACGCGTTTGTCCGAAACTGTCCATTGCACCGCATTTGATCAATGCTGCGGTTTCTTCGTAGCCGGAACGGGTTCGTACGAGGAAATCCGCGAGTGACACAAACTTCCCGTTAGTTTTTCTTTCTGCAATTATTCCATCTACACTGTTTTTTGATAGATTTTTAATCGCCATCAAGCCGATGCGTATCTCTTTTTCTTTACCGGTATACTGGTATTCGCTTTTATTTACACACGGTAGATGAATTTTTATTCCCAGTCTAATTGCTTCCTGGACATAAACAGCAGCGGAGTAATAACCGCCGCCGTTGCTTAAAACGCTTGCCATAAATTCCGCCGGGTAGTGTACTTTAAGATAAGCGACCTGAAACGAGAGGAGAGCAAAAGAAGCACTGTGAGCTTTACAGAACGCATACCCGGCAAACGATTCAATCTGCCGCCATAATTCAAGAGCAATAGTTGCATTAAGTTTTCTGCTTTTTGCAGATTGAAAAAACTTCTCTCTTATTTTTACCATTGCGCTATGCGAACGCATTTTTCCGCTCATTGCACGCCGCAAAAGATCGGCATCTTCAAGTGAAAGTCCCGCTATATGATGGGCTATTTTTATTACATCTTCCTGGTATATCATCACACCGTAAGTTTCCCCAAGATATTTTTCCATTTCAGGCAGCAGGTATTTTCTTCGTTTCGGATCTTTGTGCCTTGCAATGAATTCCTGCATCATTCCGCTTTCCGCTACACCGGGACGAATAACTGAACTTGCGGCAGTAAGCATTTCAAAAGTATCTACCGAAAGTCTTTGTAACAGTGAACGCATACCCGGAGATTCAATATAAAAGCAGCCTATTGTATTCCCTTCCCGGATAATTTTTTTCGTTCTTTCATCATTAAAAAGCATTTCATAATCGAAAATATCGAAATGTACATTTCCCGTTTTTCTCGGGAGTGCGGGATAAATAGTCGTAATTTTAGGAGAATGTTTGCGATCCCCGGGCAAACGGTAACTGCCTAAATCGATAAACGGGTCAGTATGTTCTAGTTCAAAATTCATAAAATAGTGTACATTTGTACACTATTTTAATATATTTTCATACAAAAGTCAAGAAGAAAGTATGAATGCGTAAAAATTACTATCGTACTTAGTAGCTCATACTATCAATTTTAACTTTACCTCGGAATACCCAGTAAATACTGATAGTGTATGCAAGCACAAACGGAATACCGATTATTGCAATTGTCAGCATTACACTTAATGTTTTTTGCGATGACGAAGCATTGTATATGTTCAAATTAAAAGCCGGATCAATGCTTGAAATAACAAAATTCGGAAATAGTCCGATAGCAAAAACGGCAAGCAAAGCTGCGATGCTTGCACATGAAGATAAGAACGCTCTGAATTCTCTTTTATGGTGAATCTCCCTCGGAATATTTGCAACTGCAAGCATATTCAACAAAGCAATTAAAAAGAAATGTGGATTATTCTTGAATACTTCTGCCATGTGTGGATAGTAAATCAAAGTTGCCATTGTTGATGTAACGTATGTTATAACAAAGAAAATTATAGTATTATTCACCCATCCCCGTACAATATCCTGCAGCGTGCCTTCAGTTTTCATTACAAGATAAATTGCTCCGTGCATCATAAACAGAGCAACAGTTGTAATTCCAATTAAAATGGAATATGGATTCAATAAATTAAACAATCCCCCCACATACTCTTTTGTTGAATCCACCGGTATACCGACTATTATGTTACCGAGTGCTACTCCCATTAGAAACGCAATAAAAAAACTTGAAAAGCTGAATGCTTTATCCCACATGCTTCTCCATCTTTTTGATTCCCTTTTACTGCGGAACTCAATTGCAACTGCCCTGAATATCAAAACAAAAAGGAGAAGCATAAACGGAATATAAAAACCGGAGAATACTGTGGCATAAACATCGGGGAACGCAGCAAATAACGCTCCGCCGCCTGTTACAAGCCACACTTCATTTCCATCCCAAACCGGACCTATAGCATTAATCAAAATGCGTCTGTCAATGTCTTCTTTAGTAAAAAGGTGAAGCGCACCGACACCAAGGTCAAAACCATCAAGGATGGCATAACCGGTTAGTAAAACTCCTATCAAAATAAACCATATTGTATTTAAATCAAATGTGAATTCCATTTTAACTCCCGGTTAATTTTTAGAAAATATTTGTTTTTCATGCTCATACTCGGATGGAATTGAATCCGGGTCTTCCGGTCCATGTTTAATTTTTCTATCAAGTAAAAAGATGAACAGAACGAACAACAAGATATAAATCAGTGTAAATAGAATAAGAGAGAAGAGTATTTCGTTTGCTGTAACTGCTTTTGATAATGCATTCGACGTCCTTAACAAACCATAAACTATCCATGGTTGTCTTCCAATCTCCGCAGAGAACCATCCGAACTGGTTGGCGATTTGTGGCAGTAAAACCGATGCAACCAAAATCTTAAGGAACCAATTTGATGTAAACAGTTTTTTTCTCCATAAAAGAAAGACGCCGAAAACGGAAACAAATATTATCAAGAAACCCAATCCAACCATTATATGATAAGTTTGAAACACAATATTAACAGGCGGTATTTCATCATGTGGAAAACTGTTTAATCCCCGGAGCTTTGTTTCAAAATTTCCATAAACAAGGTAAGTTAAAAATCCCGGTACTGCTATTCCGTATTCAACTTCTTTGTTTTCTTCATCAACCCAACCGAAAAGGTAGAGGTCGCCGACAGCAAGTGAATCGTAATGAGCTTCGTATGCCGCTAATTTAGCCGGTTGATTTTCACTTACACCCACTGCGCTTTTATGCCCGGTAAATAATTGAAACAGTGATGCGAATAATGCAAGTCCCAGGGCAATTTTCATTGAAGACTTAGCAACTTCTATGTGCCTTTTTTTCAAGAGATAGTAAGCGGAAACACTTATAACAAGAAAGGCCCCTGCAAGCCATGCCCCTGATAGCGTATGAGACAGTCTATCAATTGATGATGGATTGAAGACCATTCCCCAGAAATCTGTAATTTCGGCTCTTGCTTTCATTCCTTCACCCACGATATGAAAACCAGCGGGGGTTTGCATCCAGGAATTCGCAACAACAATCCACACAGCACTTAACATAGAGCCGAGAGAAACCATACAGGTAGCGAAGAAATGTACTTTGGGTGATACTCTATTCCATCCAAAAACAAGAATTGCAAGAAAACCCGATTCAAGAAAGAAAGCAAAAATTCCTTCGGCTGCCAGAGCACTTCCGAAAACATCTCCTACATATCTTGAATAAGTTGCCCAGTTGGTACCGAATTCAAATTCCATTACAATACCGGTAGCAACACCAAGTGCAAAAGTAAGTGCAAATATCTTCACCCAGAACTTAGTCATATTTTCATACATCTTGTTCCCGGTTTTTAGATACATTCCTTCCATTAAAACAAGGATGACTCCAAGTCCAATGCTTAAAGGAGGATAGATATAGTGAAATGATATTGTTAATGCAAATTGTATACGTGCTAATATTTCTGTGTCCATCGTACTACTCTTTTAAAATAATCGTTGTGGTAAAAATAACGATTATTCGGGATAAGAATCCATCTTTCTTCTTTCTAAAAAAAAGATTAAGTTCGCCTTTGAATGTTTTGAAGTTTGACTGTGAGGTTTCAGATGAAAATAAAACGAACTACGGATGAAAATATTAATTGGATTTGCCAGTACTGCGGTAAAGAAAACGAAGTTTGGCTTGATTTAACAACCGGAAGTAAATTCGACTTTATCGAGGATTGTACAGTCTGCTGTCGTCCCAACCGGATTATTATCAAAATAGATGAAGAAAATAATCTAACTGTAGAATCAAGATATACAGACGAATAAAAAACTTACTCAATTTTATTTCTGCATATCGATTTCAACTCTTTACTCCTTTGATTACATAGAATCAGGAATAAAAAGTAGCGGTTCAAACTCTAATCTTTGAGTAAAGAATCTCCGTTCTAATCAAGTTCCAGGAGAGAGTTCGCCCCTTCTTTTTAATCCATCATCATTCTTAAGAAAGAAGAACTTTCCTCATCGTTATCCTGGTAATCATTTGTAACTTCTTCTTTCTCTTTGTTATCATCAATCGTGAAGTTCTTCAACCTGTCAAATCCGAACCCGGGTTGGATTGAAGAATCGTCATCCTTTTGAAGTTTAACATCCGGTTTCCGCACTCTAAGAATTGTAGGTTCATCAAGGTTATTCGTGTCTATATCATCCCTGCTGTTAAAAAGGAACCCGCTTTTCATTCTTGTTTCTTTCGGTAGTTCTGCTTTCTTTTGAGTCGGTGGCGGAGTAGAATATGATTTCTTCGGATCATCGAATCCTGTAGCAATCACTGTGTAGGATACATAGTCTTTCAGTTCTTCATTTTTAACACATCCGAAAATAACATTTGCTTCTTCACCGGCCGCTTCCGAAATAACCCTGTTGCCTTCAATAACTTCATGAAGCGTAAGATTACTTGAACCGGTAACATTAAGTAGAACACTTTTTGCTCCTTTAATTTTAACGCCGTCAAGCAAAGGACTTGAAATTGCTTTTTGCGCAGCTTCAATAGCACGGTTCTCACCGCTTGCAATTCCGCACCCCATCATTGCAACGCCGCTTTGATTCATCACTGCACGAACATCCGCAAAGTCAACGTTAATCAAACCTTCGACCGTAATAATATCTGCAATACCGCGTGTAGCTTCATATAGAACTTCATTCGGAGTATCGAATGCCGTATGGAATGAA
>DAIRET010000277.1:0-2573 GCA_036795455.1 Ignavibacteriaceae bacterium | reverse complement strand
AGTATGTTGATAAATTTGAATGAGCCTGTCCCCGATTTATCAGGATTGATTTTCAGTTTGTATTCCTTAAACTCAGATGTGAGGCATCCGTTTAAAAAGAATAATGAAATAAGAATGGCAGAAAAAAATAGAATTCTGTTCATAATAATTCTCAATTAATATAAAAGAGGGCTGTCTAAAAAGTAAACTTTTGTTAAAACTTCATGTTTCAGCGGCAATTAAAAACTTTACTTATCACAGCCGCCACAAAAACAGTAAAGATCAAAAGAGCATAAAAACTTTTTAGACAGCCCGGTTGCTAATTAAAATTCTACTTTCTTTTTATATTTGTTTACATATTCAAGTACAAGCGCACCTGCAACAAATATTGAAGAGTATGTTCCGATTATAATTCCAAACAGCAGTGTAAATGCAAAACCGCGAAGTACTTCACCGCCGAAAATGAGTAGTACAAGCACTGTTAGTAATGTTGTTCCACCGGTAAGTATTGTTCTGCTCATTGTCTTGTTAATACTTTTATTCATCAGAGATTCAATTTCTTCGGTTTTGTGCAGTTTCAACATTTCTCTAACTCTATCGAACACAATAACAGTGTCGTTAATCGAATAACCAACAAGAGTTAAAAACGCTGCAACTATCGTCAAATCAATCTCAAGATTCAACCCCGGTATTAAGTTGTAAAATATAGCGAACAATCCAAGTGTAATTAGAACGTCATGGAATAAAGCAAGTACTGCTCCAAAAGCAAAGATAAACTTAAAACGGAACCCGAGATAAATTAATATTACAACCAAAGATGCAAGAACAGCGAAGACTGCATCTCTTTGTAGTTCCTTACCAACTTTAGGACCGACTCTATCCTCTTTCAATACTCTGAAAGTATTATCTGTGAATTTTTCTTTCAAGTTTTCTTTAATCCAGTCGGAAATACCAACCCGAATAATCATTTCGGTATTAGTCAATTCTTCCGATACTTTGCTTGCCTGGAAACCGCTGCTGAAAAGCATGTCGATTATCCGGTTAGTAGTATCCGGATTAGGGAATGAATAAGTTAAAGAATTCGAGGTTGAATCGATAACATTAATCGGTAGTCCGGGAATATCTTTTTCAATAAGCTCTTCAATCTGGCTTTTTACTTTCGGATAAATTTCCGCCGGTATTTCCTGCAATTCAGACCGAATTAAAACTCCTGCATTATCGCCAAAAGTTTTAACTTCAATATTACCTAAGCCGATACTGGAAACAACATCACGCACTTTTCCGATTTCAAGCGGTTCTTCAAACCGCAGTACAATTTCGGAACCGCCTTTAAAATCGATGCCGAACTCCAACCCTCTGAAGATAATATTTATCAATCCGAATAGGAACAAACCAACTGACAAAAAGTAGAAATACTTTCTCTTACCAAGAAAGTCAATATTTAAATTTTCAAAAATTCGCATTTGCTAATAAACTCCTTCTAAACCTTGAATTAACCGAGTGTAATTTTAGAACCTTTATAAATCATAAAATCAAATAATAACCGTACTATTACCAAAGCACTAAATAAACTGCTTACGATACCGATCATTAGGGTTAATGCAAAACCTTGAACCGGGCCGGTACCGAACTGGTAAAGAATAATTCCTGTAAAGAATGTTGTTATATTTGAGTCGATAATAGCTGAATAAGCCTTTGAGAATCCGCTTTCAACCGAGGCTTTGACTGTTTTACCCGTAGCCATCTCTTCCCGGATTCTTTCATAAATAAGTACGTTTGCATCCACTGCCATACCTATCGTTAAAATAATACCTGCAATACCGGGTAATGTAAGGGTTGCTCCAAATCCCGCTAAAACTCCAAGTATGAATAATACTGTAAGTGTTAATCCTGCTGCAGCAACGCTACCTGCTTTCTGATAATAAAACACCATGAATACTGCAACCATAAGAAATCCGATTAATGCAGAACTGAATCCTTTTGAAATGGAATCCTGTCCCAATGATGGTCCAACTGTTCTCTCTTCGATAATATCGACAGGAGCAGGTAAAGCACCGGCTTTAAGAACAATTTCAAGAAGTTTTGCTTCTTCAAGGTCTGCCATGCCTTCAATTTGAGAACGACCACCGGGGATTTTCCCTCTAATAACCGGAGCAGAAAAAACAAGATTATCAAGAATGATTGCACATCTTTTATTTACATTGGCTCCTGTTATCCTTGCCCATTCCGTAGCTCCTTCGGAATTCATCTCCATACTTACAATCGGTGCTGAAGTAGTCGGGTCAATGTTTGCCTGAGCATTTGTTACTACTCCACCTGTAAGTTCGGGATTCTTGTTAACAAGATACAGCATATAAACAGCCTGTCCATCCTGGAACCCAATCGGTTTTGCAGAGAATAGAAACTCAGCATTATTCGGGATTACTTTTTTCACATCAGGTCTGTTGAATACTCTTTCCAATTTTGAACGGTTTTCTTCGCTTACGTACGCATCGGCACTTCTACCTTGCGGGTCCATCCAAGCTAATGAAAAGAAAGGATGTTCAAGAGCAAATTCTTCTGCACTTAATTGTTTTTCGCTTTCGCCTGTATCG
>DAIRET010000077.1:0-12981 GCA_036795455.1 Ignavibacteriaceae bacterium | reverse complement strand
GTGATGTTCTTGCAATCCATTTTAAGCCGTAATAAGGTACACCGAGGATTAATTTTTCGGGAGCGCTTTGTGTAACTGCCGAATACTGAACATTAACAGTATTCGCAATATTTATTGAACCGCCAGTCAAAGGAGCACACGCACCGGTTGTAGTACTCCAGCTTCCCCAGAAAGAATACCCCATAATAAAAATATAGTCGCACGCATTAGCAAGTCCCTGGAATTTCCATCCGCTCCAGTTGACTGCGGGTCCAGCAAAAGAAATTTCTGCTTCCGGGTTTGTAGATTTCACATAAGCCGATAATTCCGCCATGAAATTATTTACTACATCTCCTCTATCGGCAGTGTTGAGACTTTCAAAATCGATATTAATACCGTCAAGCTGATATTGAATCATTCTCGATTTCACATTATTAAAAAAAGTCTGTTTAACAGTTGAGTTTGTCATTATAGTATGAATCACATCTCCGTCAAAATTTACAACTGTCAGAATTACCTTAACGCCGTTTTGGTGAGCAGTATTTATAACATCCGTCCAGGGCCAATAACTTGGGTTTGTTAATCCGCCCGATGCATTTGCAACAAAGTCGAATGCCGCAATATGCGTTAAAATATCATATCTCAAATAATTCCTTGCAGTTTGGTATTCCCAATCCGGAAGGTACCCGAAAATCGTAACGTTGTCCCTTTTACTTTTATCAAATTGAAGCGGAATAATATCTTTCCCTTCAGGGTCAAATTCACCCGGGAGCTTGTTTTTAATTCCGAATTCTTTGTAATGAAGTTCATGAATTGAATTATACTCCTGAGCAAAGCCTGTTATAGCAAATATTATTAGTGTGATGACAATAAAAATCTTCTTCATTATGTTCTGTTACTTCCTTTATAGTTAGTTAAAATTAAAATCAAAAACATCCCCTTTAATTACTCTTTAACCCCGAAAAGTTTTTTAAACTCATTAACATTTTCACTTAGCTTATCAATCTCTTTCTCTTCGGTGTCGTTTTTTGTAGTTGACAGTTGTTTGTAAAAAGACTCCGAAGACAGTGTAGCTGATGAGCAGGCTCTTGCAAAATCACTGATACTTCTATCCGAAGAAACGACTGTGATTTTCTTCCTGTTTTTTGCGTTTGAAATATCGTTTTTTATCAGCTCGTCCGCTGTTTTTGAGCCTGAATAGATAATTCTGATATAATCAGATTTTATGGCATCTTTTTGAAATCCGTCAAAATATACGGTTACATCAATTTTCTTTTTACAAAAAAAACGTTCGAGAATAAAAACAAGTTGCTCGCGTGCAGACTGTCCATCTTTTTTCTGAAGCTGTTTCAACCATTTAATTTTACCGATTAAGTTATTCCCGTCTATAAAGAATTTATTCATTTCAGCAGCTATAGAACCGGTTACTAATCAATCTTACTAAATGTATCACTTTTTATCTTCTGCCGCTAAAGAATTGATCTGTCTTCGTTATTTTGAGATCCTGCAGTTGCGGTGCTTTAACACGTAGTTCAAACCGGTAACCTGAGTAAACTCCAAGCGGGTTCCATGTAAAATTCATTATCCAGCAATGCAAATCGCGGCTTATCATTATCTGTGGTGCGGAAAACTTTTTTTCTTCCAGGTCATAACTACCGGAAACAGTAAACTTCCAATTTTTTGTTAGATTCAAATTAAGATTACCGCTGATGTTCGAATACGTAACCGGTTCATAAGGATTGATCTTATTAAGATTATAATTATAATTCAGCGAAACACTCCACGGAATTGAAAAATCCGGTTCTTGCGAATCATATAAACCTTTGTACGAAGACCCTTCATCTTGCAGTTGAGCTTGCTCGGTAGTATCCGCACCGCTGTTTCCATCCCCCCTATCGGAAGATTTCAGTTTATCACCTGACATTGTGGTTGAAACTGAAAAGTTAAAATTCTTTAACCTGATAAATCCTCTACCCCCATCCGAAAGAAAACGTCCTATGTCTCTTCCTTCTTCCGAATAATCGTAAAGCGAATAACTCGAAGAACCGCTAAAGTTTAAGTACTCCCCTATCTGGGTTCGATAATTCAAATTAATATCGGAAAACTTCATACTGTCTGCAACGAAGTTGTAACCGATTGATGCATTAAGATTCAACAATTGTATTTTTTTCTCCTGTGAAGTTGTGTCCGTTGGGTCTGACTTAGTTTTCATTTCAAAGATGTTGGATAGACTGAAATTAATACTTTGCGATTCTCCCGAAGATGCCCCGCCGAAAATTTCTTTTTCAAACTTGTTGTACTTAACCCGTTCCCCGTTTGATTTTGTGTAATAGTCAAAATACCCCCATCCGTCTTTTGAAAAATCGGGACGGAAATTATAAGATATTGTTGGCTGAATGATGTGCCTAAATGCCGATATACCGAGTGTGTTCGGTTGAATAATCCCGTAGATTTTTGTAGAAGCCGAAACACCGAGACTAAATGTTCTTACAAAATTTATATCGTGAACATCTTCTGTAATTACTGTATCCCTGCCGGATGGAATACGGGTTCCGGGTATAATTGACAATCCCCTTTCAACTGCTAAAAATTCATCTGTATAAAAGGGATTTCCACTATAAGTTGGAATGAAAACCTCTTCCTTTCTAATTCTTTTGTTATACCAAAGTTCCGAGTACTGTATGTTTGGAGTAATATTTATATAGCCGACTTTCGGTGAAAGATTTACATTGATAATATGTTGAATACCGCCTCTTATTTCCAGCTCATTGTCGATCTTATTCCTTCTGTTTTGTAGTTGCCCGTTGTAATTAACGCCGATTAACTCATACCATTTCTGCTCACCGACACTTTTGTTATCTCTGAACGGATAAAACTGCGATTTAGTAACGGACAAACCGGGCAATACTTCGTTTGTATTTCCGTTTTCAATATTTTGAGTTCTCCTATAGTTTGCAGAAAGACTAACGCCTGCTTCTTCCCATGTTTTATAATAGTTGGCATTAGAGATAATCTCTTTACGGAGTAGTTGGGAATAGTCTGCACTGTTTTGTTTGAAGAAATCACCGGACATAAACTCAAGGTTAATATCCATCCTTGAAGTAGGAGTAAGAGTATGATTATGAATAACACGTAATCTCCAATTTTTCTCTTCGGAACGATCCGGGTCGGTTTTTTCCCCCTGGTGTAAATCTGAAAAACTTCCTTCAATGTTTCCGTTATACTCATATCTTTTCACATAACGAAAACGGCTATTCAAATTATAACCACCTTTTGTATAATAGTCCGCAGTTACATTCCAATCCATGTAATCATTTATTGCCCAGAAATAACCGAACCTTGAAAAATACCTTCCGTAACCTGCTCTTTCACCCATTGCAGGCGCAAGTATCCCGGAGCGTCTGCCGGACTGTAACGGAAAAACAGCAAATGGAATCGGTATAGGAAAAGGAACATCTTCAAATGCGAGCCAGATCCACTTTCCGACAAGTTGTTCTTTCTGTATCATTTTCATTTGATGACCGAAAAAATAGTAGTGAGGTTTTTCGAGCGTACAAGTTGAAAAAACTCCTTTTTCAATAAAGTATGTATCTTTGTCTACTTTCTTTATCTTTGCCCCGGAATAAGCGGCATCGGATTCCTGCGTTTGCGCGTATGTAATATATCCCCGCGTAGTTTTAAAATTATAAGTCATTCTCGTCCCTTTGAACTCCTCCCCTTTATCCGTTAAAACGGGAGTTTCTTCGATTTTGCCGGGAATAGAATCAATTGTAAAACCTTCAGCTTGAATGTTATTTGTTTCAAAATCAATAAATATTTGCCCGCTTTTTAAATCGGTATCTTTGTATTTTATATGCCCGCCGCCGTAAATATTCATTTTCTTTTGAGGTACGAAAAAGATAAGTGAATCTTTTGAAGAAGAATACACAACCGAGTCTATATCTGATTTTGCTTCAATTGAATCCGGTAAAGTAGAAAGAGTATCCGCATCTAAGGAAGTATCGGGATTCGCTTCAATGAATGGCAATTGAATTTCAGGCTGCGGCGGTTGCACAGTTTTCTGCGATACGGTGTCTCTTTTTATTACCGTGGGACGCTCAATTTGTCTTTCCCTTTCCTGCGGAAAAATAAAAACGTGTAGAGAAAGTATAATTACTATTGAAGCAAATTTCATTTCAAGACTTTATGCTTAATAAAAAACTAATGCCGATGCTCCTTTGACGCCTGCATCGTTTTTAAGTTTCGCCGGGTATACTTTTATTTTAGGGACAAGTGATTTAAGCACTCTCTCTTTTATTCCTTTTTCAATATTTTCGAACAACAATTTTCCAAATCCGGATACGCCGCCTCCTACAATTACATTCGGAATATCAAGAACATTTACAATATTTGCAAGTGAATAACCGACAAGCAAACCGAGATTAATTATAAGCAATATTGCATATTCATCATGTTGATTTGCCGCTTCGCATATGATTTTCGGTGTAAGTGAATCTAAATCGTTATCTATCAAAGTCCATATTTTTGATTCGGGATGTTCATTAATTTTATTCTTTACCCTATTAATAAAATAATTATTCCCGGCATAAGCCTCAATGCAACCGATAGAGCCGCAATTACACGGTTCTCCTTTATAATCGATTGTGATATGACCGATTTCACCTGCTCCACCGGAATCACCTCTGAAAAGTTTCTTGTTGAAAATCAATCCACCACCCACGCCAGTACCGAGAGTAATCATAATGAAAGATTTTAGCTTAGTCCCCGAACCGAAAATCATTTCCCCGATAGCAGCGGCATTCGCATCGTTTTCAACTTTTACAGGGATGTTGAATGCTTTTTCGACCTGACTACCAAGATGAATTTTTCCCCAACCGGGAAAATTCGGCGGATTTTCAACCGTTCCTTTCTTTGTTGAAATAACGCCGGGTGCACCAATTCCAATCCCGCTTACTTTATATTGTTTGTTTTGAAGTAGTTCTTTTATCCCTTTTTTAATCTGCTTAATAACCGTTTTGGGACCCTTTTCTGCTTTTGTCGGCAGAATAGTTTTTTCAACAATCTTCCCTTTCTGATTTACCATTCCGAACTTTATGCAAGTTCCCCCCAAATCAACACCGATTGCGTATTCATTTGCTTTTGGCATACTGTTTCCAATTAATTCTTTAATATGACTACAAAAATAAGATTTAACTGTATAAATTCATTACATATTTGAATTTATTTCCCATTGTTTTCAAATTGATTTTTACTTTCCTGTTCAATCTGTTTTAGTTTTACGAATTCAAATGATTGTAGTAGCAGGTTTCTTATTAGCTTAAACCGGTTGAACACCCTTCGGATTACAATCCGGTTTCCCTCGAAAATCTTCTTTTCCTGTAGTTTTTTTTTATTAACTTTGAGTTATTAATTATAAAAAGTGAGTTTGTTATGAAAGAAAATTACACCCTTTTTCAAGTTCCATTTATAAGTACTGTACAGGAGATGCTTTTGAACTCCGCTAAAACGTACGGGAATAAGCTTGCCCTTGAGGATTTGAATGCTACACCGATTCAGCGTGTTACATACAACCAGTTACTTGAAAATGTATTAAAGTTTGGAAGCGCATTAAAGCAGTTGGGATTACAAGAACGAACTCATATTGCTGTTATAGGTGAAAACAGAGTACAGTGGGGGTTAACGTATTTGACTGCGATGCTGTTCAATTATGTAATAGTCCCTGTAGATAAGAATTTAAGCTCAAACGAAATATTAAATATTCTGCACGAATCGGAATCGGAAGTGCTTGTGTTTTCCGACTCGTTTGAAACTCTTTTCAAAGAAAAAAGAAGTACATTAAAAAAATTAAAACATTATATCAGTATGGATCACTTAACCGAAAAAGAAGGAATCTTCTCTATGGTAGAGTTGATAAATAAAGCACCTTCATTCCAGGTTGACCAGCTGCCGAAAATAAATCCTAACGAAATGTGTGAAATTATTTTTACTTCCGGCTCGCTGGGACGCGCAAAGGGAGTAATGCTAACGCAAAATAATCTCGCTGCAAATTTAATGGCAATGACGCAAATGCTTTTTATTCCTCCGGAGGATCGGTTTTTATCTGTACTTCCGATGCATCATACATACGAGTGTACATGCGGCTTCTTGTGTCCTATATTTAGCGGTGCATCAGCTCATTTTGCCCGTTCACTAAAAACAGTTGTTGAAGACCTTCAAAAAGTTCAGGCGACAGTTCTATTAGCTGTACCGCTATTGTATGATAAAATGTTTAAGCGAATATATAAATCTATAAATGAAGATAAAGTTAAATCCGTTATTATGCCCGGTTTAATCAAAGTTACTAATGTGCTTGAAAAGGTAGGATGGAAAAGCTCAAAAAAGAAAATTTTTAAAGAATTACATGCAAAGTTTGGCGGACATGTTAGAATGTTCATTGCCGGCGGTGCCGCTCCCGATCCCAAAGTAGCAAAAGGATTACGTGAATTCGGGTTCGTTTTTGTTCAAGGGTATGGATTAACTGAAACATCCCCGATTACGGCTCTAAATAGACTGGATGCCTTCAAGGACAATGCAGCAGGGTTACCACTGCCGGGAGTACAAATAAAGATTAATAACCCTGATGCAGAAGGAAACGGAGAGGTGTTTATAAAAGGTCCTAATGTTATGCCCGGTTATTATAAAAATGAAAAACTGACTGAAGACGCTTTTGAAAACGGCTGGTTTAAAAGCGGCGACATCGGGTACCTGGACAAAGAAGGTTTTCTACATATAAGCGGACGTAAAAAGAATGTCATCATTGCCAACAACGGAAAAAATGTTTTCCCGGAAGAAATTGAAGATTACTTAAACAGAAGTCCGTATATAATGGAATCGCTTGTTTACGGTGAAAAAGATTCGAAACATGATGAAGTGATTGCCGCCAAACTTGTTGTTGATGCTGAAGCATTCATTGAGTATTCTGAAAAAAATAACCTTCCCATAACCGAAGAGTTAATTCACAAAGTAGTTGCAAGCGAAATCAAAGAAATTAATAAGGAATTAACTTCTTTCAAGCAAATAAAAAAGTTTACAATTAGGCAAAAGGAATTTGAAAAAACTACTACCCAAAAAATAAAAAGGTATCTGGTTGACAATGATACTTTGGGAGAATAGTTGAAAATTAGTAATTTGTGTTAAATCTTTATTAAATCTTAAGAGGCGATAACTTTATGCGTATAGGAATACCAAAAGAATCTAAATTTGAAGAAAGAAGAGTTGCGATTGCTCCTGCCGGTGTTGATTCATTGATTAGGGCGGGACATGCAGTTTACATCGAAAAAGGTGCAGGCGAAGGAAGCCATTTCTCCGATGATGATTATAAAAACCTCGGAGCCACTATTGTTTACAGTGCGGAAGAAGTTTTTCAAAGAAGCGAGTTTATAGTTAAAGTGGCAAGACTTACCCCTGAAGAATGCGATTTACTACAGGAAAAACAAACTATCTTTTCTTTTCTTCATCTTGCCGTTTCTGAAAATAAAGTTTTAAATACTTTATTGACAAAAAAAATAACAGCAGTAAGTTATGAACTGATAGAGAATGATAATGACCTCCCGGTTCTTCATTCAATGAGTGAAATAGCAGGACAATTAGCAGTTCAAAAAGCGGAACAAATGCTTGAAAGTACATCCAAAACGGGACGCGGTGTTTTGTTAGGAGGATTAACAGGCGTTGCTCCTGCGGCAGTTGTTATTTTAGGAGCCGGCGTTGTTGGTGTTCAAGCAGCAAAATCAGCATTAGGAAGAGGTGCGCAGGTTATTGTTATTGATAAAGATTTGAGCCGTCTTAGAAGAATTGATGAAACGTTCCAGCGAAAGATAACTACTGTTGTCGCCAATCCATATACTATTGCACGCGGGGTTAAATTTGCGGATGTTTTAATTGGTGCTGTTTTAATTCGCGGCGAAAAGGCACCGCATATAGTAACGGAAGATATGGTTAAAACAATGAAAAACGGTGCAGTTATCGTTGACGTTTCAATCGACCAGGGAGGATGCGTTGCTACAAGCCGTCCTACAACAATATCAGACCCGTTCTTTGTTAAGCATAATGTTTTCCATTATTGTGTTCCCAATCTCCCGGCATTTGTATCAAGAACGGCAAGCTACGGTTTGACAAATGCCTCGTTAGGTTATATCCATGCTATTGCGGATAGAGGCGTTGAAAAAGCATTGATGGAAGATTCCGGTCTTTCAAAAGGAGCATGTACTTTCAACGGTTATTGTACAAACGAAATAATTGCCAACACATTTGATGTTGAATATAGAAGAATTCATTTTTTCCCAACTAATTGAGAAGAATTTATGATAGTGAACGAAACAAAAAGCAGAACGAATTTACCGGCAAATGTTCTAAAAACTTACAGTACAAAAGTCGTTTCAGCAGATGAAGCTGTAAAAGCGATTAAGTCCGGCGATAAAGTAGCAGTCCATTCAAACTGCGCTTTCCCATTAACTTTAATAGATGCATTGGTCAAAAGAAAAGACGAATTGGAAGATGTTGAATTGATACATGCATTGTCGGTCGGTGAACTCCCCTACTTAAAACCAGATATGGAAAAGCATTTCATTCATACTTCCTTTTTTATGGGTGACGAAGCAAGAAAAGCTGTTGGAGACGGGCGGGCAAACTTCATTCCCATTTTTCTTTATGAATACCCGTTACTCCATGCAAAAAAATTAATGAAAGCTGATGTTGCACTTGTTCACCTTTCTCCACCGGATGAACACGGTTTCTGTAGTTATGGTACTGAAGTAGGACTAATTAAAACTGCCGCAGAACATGCGGATATTGTTATTGCACAGGTAAATCCGAATATGCCGAGAGCATTAGGCGATAGCTTCATCCATATTAACAAAATCGATTACATTGTTGAAACTAATGAAGATATTGCTGAACTTCCACAAGGGCATAAAGACATTACAGATGATATGCAGCAGATTTATACTAATATCGGTATGCACATTGCAAATATGATTGAAGATGGCTCTACACTACAAATGGGAATCGGAGTAATCCCTGATTCCGTCTTAAAATTTCTTGAAACTAAAAAGGACCTTGGTATCCATTCGGAGATGTTTTCAGACGGAATTATAGATTTAGTTGATAAAGGTATCATCACTAATAAAAAGAAAAGACTGCACACCGGGAAAATTATTGCCGGGTTTGTCCTTGGAACAAAAAGACTTTACGACTTCATTGATAACAACCCGTTAATTGAATTCCATAAACAGGAATACGTCAACGACCCGTTTGTTATTGCTCAGAACTACAGAATGGTTGCCATTAATTCTGCCATCGAAGTAGATATTACAGGACAAGTCTGCTCCGATTCTATCGGAACACGATTATTCTCAGGGTTCGGTGGACAGGTTGATTTTATTAGAGGTGCCTCACGTTCCGAAGAAGGAAAACCGATTATTGCATTACCTTCAGCCACAAAAGATTTTAAAATTTCCAAAATTACAAAGCAGTTGAAACCCGGTGCCGGTGTTGTTACAAACCGTGCCGACGTTCACTACGTTGTAACAGAATACGGAACGGCATTCCTCTACGGTAAAAGTATTAGGGAAAGAGTTAAATCGTTGATTAACATTGCTCACCCGGCGTTCCGTGAAGATTTGGAAAAATATGCAAAGGAACAAAAATACATTTAGTTTTTTATGATAGCTGTTATTGGAGATATTCACGGCTGTTTCTATACTCTTAAAAAACTGGTTACAAAGATTAAAAAAGAATATCCAAACAGTGATATTTATTCTCTTGGGGACCTTGTGGACAGGGGTAACTTCTCGGCAGAAGTGATTGAATTTGTAAAAGATGAAGGAATAGTGTTTACAGCAGGTAATCACGACCTGATGTTTTATTATTTCTTTACAGATCCGCCGAATCCAATTGGGGTTCCGTGGATTTATAACGGGAATGAAAATACTATCCGTTCTTACGAAAAAAATCCGGCTTTACTTGATTCGCACCTCGATATAATCGGTAATGCCCCGCTTTATATTAACCTTGATTATCATTTTATATCACATGCCGGGATTTCCGAAATGTATCTTTCGCATTTCAAGGACAGCGAGTTTTTTTTATCGGACAGTTTTGATCTTTTAATCAGAGCTACTTTAGCCGAGCCATACAGTATAATTTGGAATAGAGCCGAATTAATAAAACTTGAAAAAACACAGATTGTAGGACATACCCGCTTTGAAGATGTGATTTTTAATAAACGGAGTAATTCAATTTATATTGATACTTCAATTGATACCGGGAATAAATTAACCGCTGTTATAATCGACGGAGAAGAGTTAGTAAATATTATTTCGGTTCCTACTGTAGCTAAGGACCTGGAGTAAATAAAGTGGTGGAAAAAAAATACCTTCATTCTATAATTTTTTTTTAATTATTTTAGCAGCAGTCAACTAAAGTTTTTTTTTACCTGTTAAGGTTCGTGTTTTTTAATGAATTATACCGGGAATTTGAGTCCCGGTGGAAAGTATTGAAGTTGAAAACAGTATCATTTGCAAGAAGAGATTTTAAATGGATAAAGCATTAATCAGCCGGAAGGATAGCTTATAGTATTTTTTTTACCAGTTATTTAATATTATAATTCTTAAAGGTACATCCTAAATTGAGCAGAGAATTTCTAAAAATAACAACTCCGGTTGCAGTTGTTGTTTTCTCTCTTTTCAGCTTTGGTTTTCAAAGCCAGCAGCATACTAAAGCGAATAGTGAACTTTGGTTTGATGCTATTTTCTTTTTCCTTTCCGGTTACCAGAATGATCTGGATAACAGGGAACAGGCATATTCTCTTCAAGATTTAAATCCGGTAACACCGGCACCTGCAGTTGAAGAATCAATCCCGTTGAATGACTTCTTCTTTCCCGGCGACTCTATTACTATAAACGATTCAACTGCATTACTTGATTCAACGGATTCTTTATCTACCGAACTTGATTCTATACCGGCTATAATTGACTCAACTCTGCTTGATTCAACTGCAAGACTGGAACACTTCAAGCATAAACGAACCGATGTACCGCATACTTCTATTTATAGAAAAAAATCGTCGAACCTTTATGCACAACCTTCATCAACAAATAAAAAAAGAGTAGTTCAGATTGACTCTACTGGAAAATTTGTAGAAATCAGGGACAAAATAGGAGAGCAGACTGTTAAGGTTGTTCTTAGAATACCTATTGAAGAATATATAGAATTACAAATGAAAGCCCGTGAAAGAGAGATGTGGGACGAGCTTGTCTATAAATATGAGTTAAAAGATACAGCAATGAAACAACTCGGTGATATTATAAAAGATTTCACCGATTTTGAGATTCCTCTCCCCAGCGTTGGTGTACTAAGTATTTTCGGAACACCGAAGATTAGTTTAAAGATTGGAGGCTCGGTTGATATTCACGGTGCATGGCGGAGCGAAACTACTGAAGGTGTAACAGCTTCACTTCTTGGCAATACAAGGAATGAACCCGATTTCAGGCAGCAGGTTCAGGTAAATGTTGACGGTATGATCGGGGATAAACTTCAGATAAGTGCAGACTGGAATACCGAGCGAACATTTGAGTATGAAAACCAGCTTAAAATAAAATATACCGGTTACGAAGATGAAATTGTTCAGAGCGTGGAAGCCGGTAACGTATCATTACAAACATCTCCTTTAATCGGCGGTGGTGAAGCTCTTTTCGGTATAAAGGCGAAGTTTAAAATGGGACCTTTATCACTTACAACTATTGCAAGCCAGAAGAAAGGTGAAGTTAAAGAGAAAAGTATTTCTGGTGGTTCACAATCAACAGAATTTGAACTTAAAGCATACGACTACTCGAAGAATAACTATTTCGTCCATAAAGATTACGCTGATACTAATATAAATCTATTCAATAAGTATTATGGTAATACCCAGCCCCAGATGGAATTATCTTATTTTATAAAAGAAATTGAAGTTTGGCGCTCGGTAAAACAATCGCTTAAAAATCCAAACGAAAGAAATGCAATTGCATATATTGACCTTGAGCCCCGCCCTATTAATGGTTATCCTGCCGATAAAAGAAATGAGAATACTGAACCCAAGCCGGGCGAAATTGTACTTGATAGATTTATTCTGCTTACTGAAGGTGTTGATTATATTGTCAATCGCTACACAGGTTTTATTACATTAAAGACGGTTGATGAAAATGAAAACATCGCTGTCGCTTTCCGCCAGGAAGGTCCCACTCCTTCAGCAAGTGATGATATCTTTTTCGGTGATTTCATCAATGAAGCCGGGGCAGACACATCACAGCGTATGATACTTACGCTGATAAAACCGAAGAATTTACTACCACAGTGGAAAAAAGCATGGAACTTGCTTTTAAAGAATATTTATTCTATCGGCGGAAGGGATATTAAAAAAGACGGATTTGAGTTCGATATTAAATATGATGTTGCCGGAAGCGATCCGCAATCTGTACTTGGTAACGTAAGGTTGTTGGAAGCATTCGGGTTAGATCTTCTTGATGCAAGTGGTGCAGTGCAACCGGATGGAATATTTGACTACAAACCACAATTAACAATCATACCGGAGACCGGTGAAATAATTTTCCCTGTATTACAACCTTTCGGCAGGGATTTACCAAAACAGCTTGCTACAGTTTCAAATTATAATTACGATTCGCTTAAATACAGCGCAGTATATGATACTACTGCTACTGTAGCTAAACTGAATTCGGAGAAAGATAAGTGGCTGCTAACAGGTAAATATTCGGGAAGTGTTGCTTCAAGAATATCTCTCGGTTTTAATGTAGTTGAAAACTCCGTACGCGTTTCTTTAAACGGAAGGGAACTTACTCCCGGTGTTGATTTTGTTGTAGATTATAATATAGGGCAATTAACAATTCGTAATGATGCTGCTTTGGTTCCAGGGGCTAATTTGAAAATATCGTTCGAGGAAAACGACCTATTTCAGTTTGCGTCGAAAAC
>DAIRET010000076.1:0-13064 GCA_036795455.1 Ignavibacteriaceae bacterium | reverse complement strand
GCGAACCGACAACAAGAAATGGTTTATCGTCTTTTAATACTATTGTCGGTGCTATAGAAGTCCGCGGTTGTTTCCCCGGTTTTACCATATTCAATGCTAAGTTGACCGAGTAGTTTGACATCGAGCAGTTGAATAGGACACCTGCTGATATAAATCCCGAACCGAAAAATGTTCCGAGTGTTTGTGTTAATGCAACGGCATTTCCATCCTTATCAATTACTGAAAGATGTGTTGTGTGCCCGTCATATTCCCTTTCCAACTCTTCAATTTCTTTTTTCTTTGCGGGTGATTTTGTCTCTTTTTTATTCTCTTTTATAGATTCTTTCTTTACCCTGCCCCAACTGTCAAAAAGGTTTTCATTACGCTGCGGAGTAGTGTAACTTTCATCATCTGCATCATCACCAAAATACTCTTTCTCTTCTTCATCTGTAACAACTGTTTCCTTTTCAGAATCAATCTCGTCAAAAGCTATCGGGTTTCCTTCTTTGGTTTTCCTGTATTCGGGGGGATTTGCATAGTTTACATCAATATCTTCAAATCGCACTCTTGCAAATTCTTTCGAGATAAGTCCGCTTAAAGGTACCTTCTCAAATTTCGGGTCAGCCATATATGCTGTTCTATCTGCATAAACACGGCGTAAAGTTTCGGCAAGAAGATGGAGAGTTTCCGGGTTATCTTTAAAGTGTCCCATTGACTTCAGGTTCTTTTTTTCAAGCATATTCATTGCTTGAATAATAGAAGGACCTGACTGTGGCAATCCCGCTGAAATAATTTTGTAACCTCTATAAGTTCCCTGAACGGGTTGAGTTACTACTGCTTCATATTTTTTTAGATCATTCAAAGTAAGTTTCCCGCCTGCTGCCGTAACATCGTTAACCATTTTCTCTGCGATTGCACCCTCATAGAAACCGGCTCTCCCTTTTTCTGCAATTATATTTAAAGTAGCTGCCAGGTCAGGTTGGGATACTATTTCACCTTCCATCATAGGAAAGCCTTCGGGAAGATAGATGCTTGAAGTTGTTTCATACTTTTGGAGAAGTTCAACATTATCAAGTATTAAAGAAGCGAGAGTTCTATCAATTGGGAATCCCTCTTCCGCATATTTAATTGCCGGCTGAAGTACAGTTGAAAGCGACAGAGTACCGTATTCCTCAAGAGCTTTTGTTAATCCTGCAACTGTACCGGGAACAAGTATAGCTTTAGCGGATTTACCATCGGAGTCAGGATCGTAATTCAGATCTTTTATTTTTTCCGATGCTTTTTGATAATAATTAATAAAAATGGTTTTCTTCTCTTTAGCGAGATAGATAACCATACCTCCACCGCCGCCTATACCGGAGCCATCCGGTTCAACTACGCCAATAGTAAATGCGGCTGCAACAGCGGCGTCAACCGCATTACCTCCCATTTTCAAAATGTCATAAGCGGCTTTTGTTGCAAGTGGATGGGCTGTTGCAACCATCCCCTCTTTACCCTCAGAATAATTACTTTGCTGAGTCTCATCCGGTGTTTGACCTACGGTGTGTTTGACCGAAAGATGCAAAGTGATTGTAAACAGTAATATGTACAGAAATCTTTTTGATACTGTATTCATCTTTTTCTCCAAAGTGAAATTTTAAACAATGCAGCACGCCCGATAACGTGCTGCAAAACCATTTTATAGTAAAATTAAAATACTTCTTTTAAAGCTGCCGCGGCATCTGCCATTTTATCAACAACTTTAATTCCGATTTTTTTATCCGATGCAATCTTTGTAAAGAACTTATCTTCATTACCCTGCTTAACGACTATCATGTGCGTAGAAGCTTCAGCCGCTATCTGGTTAAAGTCATCCGATTGCTGTCCTCTTCTTGCGGTTCCGCCAATATGGAGCATGAGTATTTTAATGTTCTTTTTCTTTGCTGCATTTACCAATGCATTTACTCTTGCTTTTTCCTGGTCACGGCTTATACCTGCTGCTCCAAGTCCTTTTGAACTGAAACCGGGAACAATAATTAATGTTTTAATTCCTTCCAGGTCGGCTTCTTTAGCCATCGGAAGTGCTTTATACTCTGTTTTACTTTTCTTCAAAAGCATTCCTGCAAGTGTAACATCCGCGCTTTGACCCGCAGAAGAAATAAGAATCGGTTTTTCAAATTTAATATCATTCTGCGGGAATAAGAAAATACTCCCTAATAAAACGATTACCATTAACTTACTTATTGTTTTCATTTTTACTCCTATCTGTATTATTGTAAATAAACCTCTAAACCATTCGCTTCTATATCCGAATAAGAAGGAACGTTCTCATAAACTATTTGTCTCTCCGGGTAGAAGCCATTGAATGCCTCTACTACTGCATGAATACCCTGTAGATGTCTTGCAACTCGAACAGATAACGGTTCTCCTTCAGGGTCGTATTCGATTCTAAGTTTGCCCGATTCGAGTGCTATTTTATAATTGTTATCAACTCCGTTTATAATCAAATCGGCATTCGTTCTACCCCGTAATCTTCCCTGTATCGGGTTGCTTGTTTCCATCAAGAACGGAAACACTTCTGTACTGTCGCCCCACTCACGGTGACTTAGTCCTCTAAAGTTTTGCGGCGAAATTTCGAGTGCATATTTTAAATCTTCAAATTCAAGATTAAGCACTGCCATTGCCCCGATATCCTTTGCTTTTTCATGAACTACAATCGCTTTGATTATCGGAATTTCGGGAGCCGCTTCATGTAAATCGAATGCAACATCAACTTTCTCTTTTTTGATTAATTCAACAATTGCATATGCAACTCTTTCGGTTAAGGTTCCTTTAGCCTTGCCGGGATAAGCCCTATTTAAATTCCTTGTTTCAAATCCGGATAATTTTTGTCCCGAAGGATAATGTGTATAGACTTCGGGGTCAGGCCATTGGTCAAGCCAGTTTGACACTCTTGAGCCGAATGAAAAGTATCTATCGCCCGATTTACTTTTCAAGTAATAACCAAGCGGTAATGCTTCCATCGGGTCGGTGCATGTAAACCCGCTTCTGCAAGCCTGCGGAATAACGATTACTTTTCCTTGAGTTACTTTTATATTTTCCATTAACACTACTGCTGTTAAGTATCCGGAAGGTTCGTTCGGGTGCGTACCGCCTAATACAAGTGTGGTTCCGCCTTGTACACCGCTATCGAAAAAATAAACTTCCGTGTCTCCGTTTGAACCTTTTAAGTTCGGTAGATAATCACTTAGCATTCCGGTTTTTGTAAGAGCTTCCGACGGAAAAACTTTATCATGCTCATACATCTTTAAAAAATCCTTTGATGCGATAAATGCCATTACAGCGGTTGCAACTAAAAAAAGTATTGCTGTATAATGATGTTTTTGCATAATCCCTTCCTATTTAATTTGGAGAATTCTTAGAATGAAAGGAATAAGTATCATAACGAAAGCAATCTGTTTTTTCCATTGTTTTTCCGAGAATAACTCAATCATAACAAACACCGTTAAAATCGAGAGTATAATTATATAAATCCAAAAAAGCATTTTTAATTCCTTTTTCTTTAGTAAGTTGAGATAAAACTTCCTATACCATCTGCGAAGATTATTATTAATAATGCGACAAGCATAGAGAGAATAATAAAGAACAAACTTTGTTTCAATATTTTGAAGTGATTTTTTTCGTCCACCATCTGCGCGGCATATGCACAAAGAAGCGACGGCGGAGGCATTGTATCACCCAGAGCCGCAAGCAGTGCCAAAGCCGATGTAACAATTATTTCATTTTTATAAATGAATACGAAAACAAGCGGTACACCAATAACGGATGCAGAGCCGTAAGCAGAGCCGAAGAACGGCATTATTAACGCTGCCACATATTTAATCTCATCAGGCATTTGTAAAGCAGTAATTGCAAGGTACCCGCGTACTCCGGTCAAAGTCATTATATGGATGAATATCCCTACTCCAACAAGAATTGCCATTACAGGCATCGCACTGCGAATAGCTTCTCTTGACTGGTTGAAGAAATCTATTTTTTCTCCCGTTCCGAATGCCGTTACAGTTCCAATCAAAAAAATAAGCGGAACGCCGAGATGGGGCATTATATGAGGAATAAACCGTTCTGCAAATAAAAGTACGACAACTATAAAAATAGGGATGTAAAGTTTAAACCCATGCTTATCATGTACGGGTGAATCCATTTTTGCAAGCACTTCATCAATGTTGAAAGGTTTCAAGTACCTGAACCGAATTATTATCGCTGTAATTGTCGCAAGCGGAAAAGAAGCAAAGAAAAGAGGTCCTTCAAAACCTATGTACGGCATATCCACTCCGCCTCCGATAATCATAACAGGAATACAAATAGGAGGAGCTATTTCACCGAAGACGGAAGCCATTACAATTAAAGAGCCGACAGCTAAGCCCGACATTCCCATTGCTCTTAAAGGTTTTACAACTAATGCACCTGTAGTAAGAATGCATGCAGAGGCTAATCCCGTCAGCATCCCCGGGAACATTACAAAGTATGTAATAATAACCATCATTAAAGTAGGATAACGATATAGTGATTTAATCAGGTAGTAACTAATCGTTCTTAATGCCCCGGATGCTTCAACCGCTTTCATAAAGATCATTGCTGTAGCAATAATCATAATCGGGTCTAGAAAGCCGAAACTTCCTTCTACTAAATGACGGATAGGGAATCCTTCACCGGCAACAAGCGCACCAGTAACGGCAGCGATAGCCAGTGATACACCTGCAGGGAGTTTCAGGAAGAACACACCTGTTGCAAATGCCCCTAACATACATAATAATGTAATTAATTCTATGCTCATATAGTTTAATATTCTTTCAAGTTATTTCATTAATATAAGTTTAATGGATTTTGTATAAGTATCAGTTTTCAAGCGGCAGAAATATAGACCGCTTGACAAACCCCTGCCATCAAAATTAAAACTATAATTACCACGCTCGTAATAACCGGTAGTAATTACGGAAACCAATTCACCCGTTACACTCACAACATCCAATGTAATCTTTTTCCCTTCCGCGAGTGATATGGTTATAGTTGTTGCCGGGTTGAAAGGATTCGGGTAATTTTGATGCAGTTCAAAATTCACCGGTTGACTGAAAGTTTCATTTATCGAAGTTCTTGTAAAAGACATAATGTGTCCTTTTACATCCATAATTTTTATCGAATCAATAACTCCCGTTTCACTATCTTTTGTCCAAAAACGAATTCTTTGAAACAATGAATCCTCTCTGAAATTATCCGGGTCAATAAACACTTCGTTATAACGCGGGTTATCATTATTATCCGGGTCAATCCCCACCCTATTATTGTAAGAAACTGTTTTTGTTTTGGTTGAGCCGTAAAGTGCTATTGCATCAAAATCAAGTTCGGTCTCAGGAATTTCAATTTGAACTGCCGTAGAATCATTTCTATTAATAAAAGTAACACTATACGCATTTAAATCGTTGTATGGTAAAATCTCAACCGGGTTTTTAGCTTTATCTTTATTTATCGCCGTACCGGAAAGATTTTTATAGAGCTCAAAATGGAGGTGGACAGTATTAATGCTGGTTCCCGACTTCCCCATAAAACCAATAGTATCGGCTGTTGTTACAGTATCGCCTACATTGTATTTATGAAAGCCGTTAAGGTGTAGATATGCATTATGCCACGGCTGTCCATCTTCCGAATCAATTTTAACAAGCATCCAGTTACCGAAGCGTTCCAAAGATGTGCCGGCTGTTTGCGTTGAATCTTCTTTCCTTACAATTACGCCCGGATGGGATGACAGAATAGGGGTATTGTACACCCCTGCGTAATCTATCCCCCGGTGAAAATCGTAAACTCCATTCAGTTTTCTTGGTCCAAAGGGAGCCGCCGGATCAGCAAATTGAGAATTACCGGTAGCCGGGTATACAGTATGTTTTATTTTAAATGAAGTATTACTTGCATCAGCAATCATATTATTCGAGGTATCGGAAATGCGAACTTTTGCCCGCCATGTACCGATAGACGGGTCAACCCATGTATAAACTCCATCATTTTCAGTGCTTGAAGTAATAATACTCCACGTTGAACCGTTATCGGTTGTAAATTCAATTTTTACGGCACCAACAAAACCGGATGAAGTCCAGGTAATATTATAATTATCTCCAGGTAGAACCACTTCACCCCCGTTTGGAGCGGTAAGTGAAATTTCATCAAGAGGAAAAGTAAGTGCAGTTGCATCCGAAAGTTTTTTTCTTGCTGCTGCTGTATTCCTTAAACTTAAGGCTTGCTCAATGTGGATAAACCTACCCGTGGTTATTGTTGCATTATTTGAGCATGGATTTGAACTGTTGTTAATCAATCTGCCCTGTGTATTAGTAAGAGCAATAAGTTTATCCCACGATAAATCAATATGAGCTATTTTAAAAGTCAATGTATCATCAACTGCTAACAAGTTATCTCTTAAAATAGCAATGTAATCTATTGAAGGTGTTAATCTTGTCCCGTTGCTTATAATCAGGTGCGGATCGCCTTCACCCATACTGAACCCGTGAGTTTGAATTACAAAAAGATTGTTTATAAAATTATTCAGAAGCATTGTAGTTAATTGTAATGTACCGTCAACTGTGTGCGGCTGGTCTGATATTTTATAGGGGCCATAAGTACCGCAAACAGTAGAGGTTCCGCTGCAGTTTGAATTTGTTGTGCTGTTGCACCGATGCGTTCCCGAGACATAAAAAGCTCTGCAATCAAGTTCTCTAAACATATCTATTCCCTGCCGTCCTGTATTCATATCATATTTAGGATGGGGAGCCTGAATAAAAAGCTTTGACCTTTTTGCAGTAGGATTATAGATAAACATACCCCAGTGATTGCTTGATGAAGAGAGCTTTTCGAGTATGTAATAACTCTTCAACTTAGTTTGGTCATAAAACTGCACAACCCTATAACCGATACCCGCAGCAGTTGAATGTGCTAACGAATAGTTTCCGGAATAGATTGCCGACACACAATTACTCCATGCTGTTTTTTCCGCAGTTGTAGGATGCTGATAGTTGTTCCCATCTGCAAGCGGAAAAGTTGAACTTGTGATAAAATCGTTCACATAGGTACTAAGGTTTCCGATTAACTGTACCTGGCTGTTTACGGGTATCGTTAAGCAGGTGAGTATCAGTATGGATGTAATTGTTAGTTTTTTAATTGTCATATTGTTGTATGGTTATATTGTTTTTCTGAATTTTTATGTTAATTACAATTAATAAGTGCTTCCTATATTCCTGCAACGAGCGATACTATTACAACTGTTAAAAAGCAGACTACAAACAGCGATGTTATGAAAGCATTTCGCCAGATTTTTTTATAGTTGATTACTTTTATTTCATCTTCCTTATTCATCGGTTCTCTATAATCTCCTTCTTTGATATTCCAAACAGAAGGAAGAGTAAACTCTTTACACACATCTTTTTTCTTTTGTTCAACCGGTTTTGAATCCGCTTGATAACTGTCCTGTCCCTTCCACCAATTATCAGGAAGTGAGACAGCATAGTATTCTTTATTAAATAGAAAGGAGCCCACATATTCTTCTTTGTCGATGTACCCTAAAGAAAAACCGGAAGAACTGATTTTATTTTCCAGAATAAGATGATCATTCTTCCAGAACATTGGCATTGGAAGGGTTTGAATATGTTCTCTACTCGTGTTCACTAAACGGGCTCCTTTCATTAATTCTTAAATGCCACTATTGACGCTTACTACTTGTTTAATACCATTTTAATTACTTTCGAGTATGACTCGCCGCCGCTCAATTCAGTTGCTGAGAATCGGATTAGATAAATACCGGATGTCAATCTCATTTTCGATGCGTTAATTTCGAAAGTATGATTACCGGCATTTTGGTTTTCACTTATCAACACTGATATTTTTTCACCAATAACCGAATACAATTCAACTTTAACATTAGCATCACTCTTTAATGCGTAATCAATTTTTGTAACCGGGTTGAACGGATTCGGATAATTCTGATGTAAAGCGTATTCAGTTGGTAGAGAGGTTGCTGTCAACGTCTCCACAATTACTTCATTACTGTAAGAATAATTACCATCGTTATCAATTTGCTTTAGGCGGTAACGAAGAGTATAATCCTTCGGAAGAGTAAGAGAAGGATTAAGATAAAGAGAAAGAAGCTGTGAAATATCATCTGAGAATGAATACTCTTTTGTTGAGTTGCTGTTTCCATATCCCGCAACAAATCCAACTTTTTCCCACTTCTCGTTTCTCGCTTCTTGTTTCTCGCTTCTTTCCACTTCAAATCCATAGTTATTCAATTCAGTAGCAGTCTGCCAATTAAGATTAACACTTTTTCCGCTTACTGCCGCTGTAAATGAAATAAGTTCAACGGGGAGAGGAGATGAATCATCTGATACAGTCCATTGTGAAAATGTGGTGATTCCTGTTGCAGCAAATTCTCTTGGATCATTACCGCTGACATTAGTTGCGGCTATAATTCTATTCCAGTTTTCCCCATCTTTTTTCCATAATGTAGCCTGTTCCATATTTTTATCGTTATCAAAATCCGATAACCAGCTAAATGTAACGTCTCTGCCTGATGAAGGTTGAGTACCGACAGTAATATCCCAATTACAATTTATCCCGGTATTTTCTCCAACCGCAATCCTTCCATCTTCTCCGGTTTTTCTCGTTATTGTAACATTACCAATATCATCTGTACCGGCGGCAAGATTTACACCCAAAATATTCAGACCACCAGTACCGATATTTCTTTGATTCATTATGGCTTTACCTACAATTGACTTCCCGGTAGATTCCGATGGATTAGCAGCACTTGTTCCTAAATAAACAGCATAACTGTTTGTAGTTGTCAAATTACTACCGGTAATATTTAGGTATCCATTTACAGTCATATCACTTCCAAGTGTTACTCCTTGAGTTGAGGATATTGTAACATCGTTCAATTTTGTCGGATCAACCGGAACTTCTGCTCCTGTTGTAACAGAAGATATTGTACTACCATACTCAAGATTCACTGTTGTACCAAAAGTAGGTATTGCTGATATTTCCCCAGCATTTCGGCGAATTGTAGCCCCGTCTCCTAATGTCAGAGTTTTACCATCAAGATTAAAAGTCCCTGAAGATAAAGTTAATACTCCATTTTCAGGAATTGATCTATTAGCATGTAATGTAACACCTCCAGTATTCCAAACCCTTACATGCTTGGGTCCATTACTTTCTGGCCACTCATTATCAGATGTTGTTTGTGCAGTACTTTGCCCCGATGCGCCATACTGTAATATTGCATCATTCCCGTAAGTAATGGAGTATGTGCTTTTATTAAAAGTCGCACTACCTCTTATGCTAAATAGACCATTTACTGTAATATTTCCCACCAAATTTTTCTCAGGGTTTGTAGTTCCTGAAGATAAAACCAAGTCCCCGTAAGTGGCAGCTGGAATATATTGCTGATTAATACTTCTAAACTCTATGGTACTTGAATTGCTAAAATTACAATTATTCACATAAAAAGCACCGTTAGAAGATGTTGAAGCTGTTGAAAATGTACCTGTTCCAATTATACTAAAAGTGTTAAAATTAACACTGGATGAACTTGTCCTACTTAGTAAAGCGGTGGTTGAAATTGTCCCCCCCGAATTTATAGTTAGTTTACCTGAACCAGATGTTCCTTCACTCGGACGTAAATTTGCTGATGAACTGAGTGAAAGTGTTCCATTTGAAACAATAATCTCTCTGGCAGTAACACTTCCAGAACCTAAATTAACTGTTGCACCTGGACAATCGACTTCAAATCTGAGCCGAGTTGTTGCTGTTCCCCATGTACCAAATAATTCACCATCTGTAGTTCTTTTGAAGATAACTTTTGAGTTATTACTTGAGTTATCAATTATTTGAAGATTAGCGGTAGTAGACGCACTAAGTGTACCATAGACTTCTAAACTTGAGTTATCATTCCCAAACGCCACTCTTGTTTCTGTTCCGTTTACAACTAACGAACAATTGTTGCATTTTGCAGTATAGTCGTTTGGAACTGTTACCGTATGTCCGGCACCAATTATTACATCATCGTTCTGGGTCGGGACAACACCACCTACCCATGTGGAATTGTCATTCCAATTTCCTGATTGGAAAGAAGATATTTGTCCATATCCATAATAGTAAGCCCCTGCAATTATTAGTAAAACAATTACTTTGTTGATTAGCTTCATCTCTAATTCCTTCGATAAAATTTATTCATTTGCATTAAAAAAGTCTATATCCCATTGCTTTCTTAAATATTCAGTTATTACATCAACAAGCATTAATGCAGTCGATTCACAATTCCCGGGTTCCCTTAGTTCAGTGTTTAATTCAAGTTGTACCCCTGAAATATTCCCCGCGTACATAACTGCATGGCGGAAAGTAGTATACCCTCCGCTGAAATAGTTATCCTCTTCAATGTTTAAATTAGTTGGTGAAGGTGTTGACTTCACCATGTATTTATCAAATATTGCTCCCAAGCTGTTTTCACCCTTTATTAATTGGGCATGATTTTCATTTGAAAACTTTAACATGTTTTTCAAACTGCTGCGGTCAATTACGGCTTCATCATTCAATTCTTCGTCCGGTAGTAAAAGCAACTGGTAATCAAGGCAGTACCCGATTTCAATTCTCTGTTCTTCATGCCTCTGCCCGTGAAGATCGACAAAGAATCCCCTATCGTATTGCTTTTCAACCTCTGCAAAAGCAATTTCGATGAAGGAGTGATATTCATTCCATGCCTCCAAAGCAATCGGGTCGTTTTGAGCAGCTTCGAATTCATCCCTGTTCGCATCAAGTTTTTTTCTTGTAAGATGACAGATAACCAGGTGGGGATATTTCCCTGTTTTTTCAACTATGTAATCGTACATAATTCTTGCAATATCTCTCGTTCCGAAATCAGTATTAGAAGAACCGCGTTTTCTATCGGGAATAAAATCCGGTTTTAGTTTTCCATCATGCGGCACTGAAATTATTAAAGGGAGATTACCGGCAATGTATTCGATATAGTTTGCATTACCGAAGTAAGAATCACCCGCGATAAATTCAGTATTTTGAGCGTATGAGTACCCGAAAACAAAGAACGAAAAAAATATGAGCAGTTTAAAAGTTTTCATAACAATCCGGAGAAGCCGGTTATATCCCGGCTTCTCTTAAGAGGTCTATTATTTAATCAAAATCATTTTCTTGATCATCTGGCTGCTGCCCTGTATCAGCTTTGCGAAATAGATTCCGCTCGGCAGGCTTGCAGCATTAAAATCAACTTTGTACAGTTGTCCCGCTTTCCCTTCTTCTCTGAACAAAGTTGCAATCTCTTTCCCGATTACGTTAAAAACTTTTAGCTCGGTTTTTCCGTCTTCGGCAAGTGTAAACTCTATTGTAGTTGATGGATTAAACGGGTTCGGGTAATTCTGTTCAAGTGAAAAGATTTTCGGCATTAAGCCGGCTTCAACTTCAACAACATTCGAATAAGTGATGCTTCCGTCATAATCGATTTGTTTTAAACGATAAGAATACTTTCCGGCAGCAGCAACTTTATCGGTATAAGTATAAGATTGTCTTTCGGTTGTGGTTCCTTTCCCTTCAACAAAAGCAACTGTTTCCCACGCAGTGCCGGCTGCGGAGTTTTCTCTTCTTTCGATTGCGAATCCGCTGTTGTTAGTTTCAGTAGCGGTTGACCAATCAAGTGTAACTTCATTCATCTTTGCAATTGCATTAAATGAAGTAAGTTCAACAGGAATTAAACTGTCGAAATTACAAAGTGTCCAGTATGAAAGAGCATTGATATTAGATATTGTAACAAAGTTATTCGCAGTATCCGGTATACCGCCGGCGAAAATCCAATTGATGCCTGTATTTGTCGATCTCATACCGACAAGTTTTTCCTCCGGTATTCCATTCAATTCCGATTCGAGGTAATTGAATTTCATAACTGCATTCAAACCGCTGTTTACAGCAGGAGAGATGTCAAAGTATCTTTTGATACTTCTATTACCATCGCCTGTCATTTCAATACCTGTTACTCTTTTAATGCTTGTAACTCCCGGCGCTGCACCGGCAGCATTTATTTCGCATCCAAGTCCACCGAAAATTTCATTAGTAGACTGGGAAACGTTTCTCGAAGTTTGAATGCTTCCGACAACTGAATTACCGTTCTCTTCCGTAAGCGTAGCGGATGCACCCAATGTAATTATGTAGGTATCTGTGTTTAAATTGCTTCCGGTTACAAGTAAATCACCCGACACAGTAACATTTTTATCAAGTGTAATTCCTTCCGTTCCCGGAAGGGATAAATTATTCAGCATTACGCCTGTTGAGGTCAATTCCGGTCCGGTTGTTACATGTCCGACCGTACTAATATATTCAACATTATAAGCAGTGGTAAAAGCAGGAGTAGTTGTTAAAGTCCCGGTTGCTCTTCTTATTGTAGCTCCGTTAGCGAGAGTAAGAACTTTATCGTTGGCATCGCCGTTATTGTCGAATTCTCCGACTGAAAGAGTAAGATTGTTATTAACCGTTGCATTAGTACCAAGAATTACTCCACCTGAAGAATAGATTGTCAAATCTCTCAATGCAATGTTTGAAACAGGTAATTCAGCACCGGTTGTGGTTTGGTTGACGCTTGTATACTTAACATCAACAACTCCGGTAAATGTCGGGGCATTACTAATTGTTCCTGTTGCTTTCGATATTTCAGTACCGTCCCCCATTGTAAAGGCAACATTTGCATCCGAGTTATCTATTGAACCGGATGTTAATCTTAATGTTCCGTTTACAGTTAAAGATTGGGGAGCTGCGGCATTCAATACAAGTTGAGCAGAGTTGTTTATTTCGAGACTGTCGGCAATTACTCTGTTTGCACCGAGTGTCCAGTTCTTTTTTGAACCTGTATTTGATCTACTTAAAACGATACGGTAATAATCCATATCCGTTACAACTTGATCGCTTTCGGCAATGTTACGTGAATATTGAATTGTTCCGTTATTTGTAAAATTTACCGGGAACGGGGTTGTAGTTGCAGTTGTCTCGAACACTCCTTCATTCTGAAGTATTAATTG
>DAIRET010000276.1:0-2605 GCA_036795455.1 Ignavibacteriaceae bacterium | reverse complement strand
CTTTCTTCTTTTCATTTCTCTATTTTTACCTTTTTAAACATAACTTCTTTATCTTTATCTTAAACTCACCTCAAATACTTCACATCGGCGATGATCTCATCTATATTAATTTCGCTTCCTTTATACTCTTTCCGGATTCTAGATTCTTTATCAATTAATGTAATCCGGTCGGTGTGAGTGTAAAAATAAATCGGTTCACCGCTTTCGGTGTAGGTTGTATCGCCGGATATTGCAACGATGCTGAATAAATATTTGAGTGTATCAATTTCTTTTCTATTTCCTGTTAGGAAATCCCAGTTACTCAAATCGTATTTGCGAATGCGGGCATACTCTTTTAATAATCCGGGAGTATCTCTTTCCGGGTCGAATGTTAATGCTGCAATTTGAACGTTATTGATATTTTCTTTTTTCAATTCTTGCTGGATTAGGTGAAGATTGTGCGTGGTCATGGGGCAGATATCTGGACAGTTAGTAAATATAAATCCGATCAGTAAAATTTTTCCTTCATAGTCCTGGGGGAAAACAACTACACTGCTATCCTGTTTTAGCAGTGCGTTGTTATCATAACCGATATAGTTATTCAACGGCAGCTTGCTTTCGCAGCCGTAAAAAAGTAGTATTCCGAACAGAGCAATTATTTTTCTCATATTTAGCAATAATCTGTGAAATTTTCAGTACAAAGTTATTCCAACTCTGCTTTATAAACAAGAAAACGGGAGAAATAGAGATCCATCCCGGTAACTTTAATGAGTAGAAGAAATATTTTAACTAACAGGCATATCTGATTTAACTTGCCTATCAACTAACTATTCACAATATTTGACCCGGCAAAGTAAACGATTTTCAAATTAATCAATGGTGCAAGATGAAAAAGTTGATAACGAAAATATTGTTACTTATTTACATGGCTGCAAACCTTGTAGTTTATAGCCAGACAAACTTTAATCCTTACGGTTTGAATAACTTTATTCCTATCGAACCGGCTAAAATAAACAGTAAAGCAAATACTAATAATCTTTCCGCTGCCGAATGGACAGAACTTAATCCTAACATTCATGCTGTTGATTATCTTGGTGTTCATTTCATTAATTTGGATACCGGGTGGGCTTGCGGAGATTACGGTAGAATTATAAAAACAACAAACGGCGGACAAAGCTGGTTTACAGCATCTTCACCGGTTAATCAATTATTACTGAAAATTCATAGTTTTGACGGACAGACTGTAATAGCTGCAGGCTATGATAAAACAATACTTCGCTCAACTGACGGCGGAGAAAACTTTTCGCAGATACAAACCAGTATTGTCAGCGGAACGAATTTGTGGGGTGTAAAAATGGTCAGCAGTAACACCGGCTGGATATGCGGTACAAATAATACTTTGTTAAAAACTACAAACGGAGGTTTAACATGGCAATCCGTTACAACACCCGGATATACTTCCGATTTTTGGGGAATCGATTTTCTTGATGCTAACAGAGGGTTTATCGCTGCAACCGGCAAAGTATTATTAACAACAGACAGCGGAGAAAGCTGGGGAGTTATCCCCGCCGGTGATACTTCCCCTCTGATTTCTATTCACACAATTGACAGCTTACACGTAGCAGCATCCGGTTACGGCACAACCGGCTATCCTGCAAAAAATATTTATAGCTCTAACGGCGGATTTACCTGGGTAACAGGTGGAGCCCTCGAAACAAAAAACGCAAATTGCATCCGTTACGTTAATAGAGATACGGGATACGTTGTACAAACAAATTCCGGTTTGTATAAAACTACAAACCGCGGGCAAACGTGGAACCACATAACCAACAATATCGGCGAGTATGATTTTACAATACTCCAAGGCAATACCGGTTACAGTGTTGGAACATCAATGAAAATTCTTAAAGCCGAAAACAACTTTGATATATGGAATCAAGTAATAATCAGGGATAATTTGAAAGATGTTTTCTTTATAAATGAAACGAAAGGATTTGCTGTTTCGCCTGATAATAACGGGATACTTTATAAATCAGAAGATGCGGGCGCAAGCTGGGAAAAAGTTGCTAATGCCCCGGGTGGTAATGTAATTACTTTTACAGACAATTTAACCGGTTTTATCGGAAGCAGAGGAGTTGGTGCAACTACGGGGAAGATTCATAAAACCACTAACGGTGGAGCGAACTGGTATGTAACAAATATTGCAAATCATGAAGGTAGTGTGAATAAGATCTTTTTTATAAATCCTTCAACCGGTTGGGCTGTATCCGACTATTCGACAAGTTCACAGGCAAAGATATTGCACACAAATGACGGCGGAGAGACCTGGGCAGTTCAGCAAGAGATGGATAACTCCACAGGTTTTACGAGTGTCTTCTTTTTAGATTCCCAAAACGGATGGGTAACCGGGAGAAATATCTGGCAGACTACAAACGGCGGTATAAATTGGATTAAAAGAGTGGACGTACCCGAAAACTTTTTTAGTGATATATATTTCAGTAACTCTCTCAACGGTTGGGCTATTGCATCAAGTCAAATGTATAAAACAACGGACGGCGGAAATAATTGGACACTTTCCACGCAGTCTTTAATGAATTCAACAAACTTTAAAACACTTTCCGATAGT
>DAIRET010000075.1:0-13221 GCA_036795455.1 Ignavibacteriaceae bacterium | reverse complement strand
ACATTCAATTTAAATACTATTTTGTATTTATCTGCAAGCACTTCTCCGAATGCAACAACACGGGTTGTGAATACTTCACTCCACCATCCGAAGGTTGCAATAATGAAATCGTATAATCCACCGATCAAACCGCTCATTACAAGAACTATGGCTTGCTTCCCTCCTTTTTCTCCCGCTACTAATACTTCTGTAGTTGCGGTTGCTTCCGGGAATGGGAATTTACCGTGCATTTCAGCAACAAAATATTTCCGAAAAGGAATAAGGAATAGTATCCCGAGGAATCCTCCGAACATTGAAGCAAGGAATACCTGGTAAAAATGTGCTTCAAGTTCAAGTATGTACAATGCAGGAATTGTAAAAATAGCTCCGGCAACTATTACACCGGAACTTGCACCAATGGATTGTATAATCACATTCTCTCCGAGTGCATTCTTTCTTTTTGTAAGTGCCGATAGACCGACTGCAATAATTGCTATTGGAATTGCTGCTTCGAATACCTGTCCTATCTTAAGACCGAGATACGCGGCAGCGGCAGAAAAAAGAACTGCCATTATTAATCCCCACAGTACAGAACGAAAATTAATTTCGGGATAAACTTTCCCCGGTAACATTAAAGGAATATATTCTTCACCCTGTTTTAGCTCTTTATAAGCATTCTCGGGAAGCCCTTTTACTCCTTGTGAATGATTTTCGGACATTATAAACACTCCGTTATTTGTGATTTAAATGGTAACTAAATGCTTTTATTTTAAGGCTAAATATAAAAAAGGATGGATAAGAAAAAAAACCGATTCGGCAAAGTTGAGAGAAAATGCCGACTTTAAGCCAGAGTTTTTTTTAGCTCTGTAAAAAGTCATCACGTATGTTTGTGAAAGAAAGATAATGAATAAGATAAAGATAAAGACAAAGATAAAAAGTAAGATAAAGAGTGGGTATAAAAAAAACCACTGTATTTTTTTAATATGTCCTGTGGATTATCGGACTAATATGATTAAATACAGTGGTTTTACAACATAAAGGAATATTTATTTGAACGAGTTAAGCACGTTCATATAGTTTGCTCTTTCAAAACGAGCGGGTTCATCTACGTTCATGTAGCTCATACTGCCTCTCATTTGGTCAAGCGATTCATATTCGTTTGCTTCCATCCAGAATTTCATCTTCGTAATAATATCTCCGATGTGACCGATTCCGAACTTGAGAAGACATGAAAGAACCTGTGTAACTTTGGCTCCCGCCATAATCATTTTAATTACGTCTTTTTCGGTATAAATACCGCTTGTAGCAGCCAAGTCGGCTTTAATTCTTCCGTACAGAATCGCAATCCATCTTAAAGGAAGACGCATTGCCATCGGTGTACTGAGTAAAACGTTAGGTACAACTTCAAGTTTTTCAAGATCAATATCCGGCTGGTAAAAACGGTTGAATAATACTATTCCGTTTGCCCCGGCTTTATCAACCTGGTCAGCCATATAAGAAGTTGAACTGAAAAACGGATGCAGCTTAACTGCAACAGGAATTTGTAAATTCGATTTCACTTCTTTTACTATATCGATATATTCTTTTTCTATTTCACTTCCAGATTTTACAAGAGAAGTTTGAAGAATATAAATATTAAGTTCAATTGCATCTGCACCGGCTTGTTCAATTTTTTTTGCATATTCAGTCCAGCCGCCGAGTGATTTACCGTTCAAACTTCCGATTATCGGAATATTAACCGATTCTTTTGCTTTACGGATGTGTTCAAGGTATTCATCCGGTCCGGCTTTAAACTCGAAAGGTTCGGGAAAATACGTTGTTGCTTCTGCAAAACTTTCGGTATGGCTTGTAGTATGATGGAAAAGTTCAAGCGATTCGTGTTCAATCTGTTCTTCAAAAATAGAATACATTACAACAGCTGAAGCACCGGCATCTTCCATAGCTTTAATGTTTGCAAGTTCTTTGGACAAAGGACCGGCAGAAGGAACTATCGGATTCTTTAATTCTAATCCAAGGTAGTTGGTTGTCAAATTCATAATATCACCTCATAAAAATTTCTTGTTAAAATCCGGGCTTGCAAATAATTAAATCAACAAGCCCGATAAACTATGATTTATTATTCTTTACCTTTGCTGAAATCCATTGCAGCAAGTTGTTCGTAATATTTCCATTTCTTGTTCACATCTTCCTGTGCTTCTTCGATAAGTTTTTGAGCCAGTTCGGGATGTGATTTTGAAAGCATCTTATATCTTGTTTCAAGATAAGCATAATCTTTCAACGGAATTTTCGGTCCTTTCGAATCGAGTTTGAACGGGTTCTTCCCTTCCAATGCCCAATCCGGGTTGTAACGGAATAGAGTCCAGTATGCAGAATCAACTGCAGCTTTCTGATTCCTCATTCCCTGGGACATGTTGATACCATGAGCAATACAATGGCTGTATGCAATTATCAATGATGGTCCGTCATAAGCTTCTGCTTCAAGGAAAGCACGTACTGTATGAGCATCATTTGCACCCATAGCAACTTTTGCAACATAAACGTTTCCGTAGGACATTGCCATTAAAGCGAGGTCTTTTTTAGCCATTGGTTTTCCGGCAGCAGCAAATTTTGCTACGGCACCTCTCGGTGTTGACTTGGAAGCCTGTCCACCGGTATTTGAATATACTTCGGTATCAAGAACAAGTACGTTCACGTTTTTACCTGAAGCGAGAACGTGATCCAAACCGCCGTAACCGATGTCGTATGCCCAACCGTCGCCGCCGATAATCCACACGGTCTTTTTAACAAGGTAATCGGCAAGGCTTGCAAGGTGTTTAGCCTCAATCGAGGTCATGCCTTCAAGTTTTTTCTTAAGTTCTGCAACTCTCTGTCTTTGCTCATAAATACCGGCTTCATCTTTTTGATCGGCAGTGATTATATCATTAACAAGAGTTTCACCGAGTTCCGATGCCATCCCGGTAAGAAGTTCTTTTGCCTGGAGGTTATGTTTGTCGAATGCAAGTCTGAATCCGAATCCGAACTCTGCATTATCTTCAAACAATGAATTCGACCATGCGGGACCTCTTCCGTCTTTGTTTGCAGTCCACGGTGTTGTAGGCAGGTTACCGCCGTAAATTGAAGAACATCCTGTTGCATTTGCAACAATTGTTCTATCACCGAATAACTGGCTTACAAGTTTGACGTATGGAGTTTCACCGCAACCTGAACATGCACCGGAAAACTCGAACAGCGGTTCAAGGAACTGTGAATCTTTTACCTGGGCAAGATTCAATTTTGCTCTATCGAACTCCGGTAGCGATAAGAAGAAATCCCAATTTTCTTTCTCTGAATCACGCAGCGGTATCTGTGGATGCATGTTGATAGCTTTAAGTTTAGTTTCCTTTTTATTCTTAGCAGGACAAACATCAACGCAAAGTTCGCAGCCTGTACAGTCTTCTACTGCAACCTGTAAGGTGTATACAAGGTTATCACCGAAATCTTTTGCTTTGAATTTAGTGTATTTGAAAGTAGCCGGTGCGTTTTCAACGAGTTTTTCATCGTAAATCTTTGCACGTATTGAAGCGTGCGGACATACTATAACGCATTTGTTACATTGGATACACACTTCGGCATCCCATACCGGGACATCAAGAGCGATATTTCTTTTTTCCCATTTTGTAGTTCCAACCGGGTAAGTACCGTCGATAGGCATTTTACTAACCGGTATTTCGTCTCCGTGCCCCGAAATAATTTTCGCGGTAACTTCCTGTACAAACTCGGGTGCATTCTTTGGAACCGGCGGTAACAACTGTAATTTGCTCGTTATTTTTTCCGGTACCGGGACTTCATAAAGATTTGCAAGCGTCTGGTCAACTGCTGCAAAGTTCATTTGAACAATCTTATCTCCTTTTGCTCCGTAGGTTTTCTTAATTGAGTTTTTGATTAACTCAATAGCCTGGTCTTTCGGAAAGATATTCGAAATTGCAAAGAAACATGTCTGCATTATAGTGTTGATCCTAACACCCATACCGGTTTCGTGTGCAACTTTGTAAGCATCAATGATATAGAATTTAAGTTTCTTTTCAATTAAATCCTTTTGTACTTTTTCAGGTAAGGTATCCCACACTTCTTCCTTTGACGCCTGTGTATTTAATAAGAACGTCGCACCTACTTCTGCATCTCTAAGCATATCCATCTTTTCAAGAAATACTTGTTGATGACATGCAACGAATTTTGCTTTAGAGATCAGATATGACGATCTAATTTTTTTCGGTCCAAAACGTAAATGAGAAGTTGTTGTTGAACCCGATTTTTTGGAATCGTATACAAAATAACCTTGTGCGTAATAATCTGTTCCTTCGCCGATTATTTTGATCGAGTTTTTATTTGCACCGACAGTACCATCAGCACCAAGTCCGTAAAACTTTCCTGTGAAAGTTTCCGGGGGTTCTACCGAGAATGCCGGATCGTATTCAAGACTTGTGTTTGTAACGTCTTCATTGATACCAACAGTAAAATGATTTTTCGGTTTATCTTTTTTCAATTCATCAAAAACAGTTTTTATCATAGCAGGGGTAAATTCTTTTGAAGAGAGACCGTATCTTCCACCGATAATTTTCGGGAATGCAAAACCTAAATCGCCTGCAATATATTTTTCCGAAATTGCATTAACAACGTCAAGATATAACGGTTCGCCGGGTCCACCCGGTTCTTTTGTTCTATCAAGAACTGCAATTGATTTTACTGATTTCGGAATAGCATTTATGAAATGCTCTATTGAAAATGGTCTGTATAATCTTACTTTAATTACGCCTACTTTTTCTTCTTTTGCAGCAAGGTACTCAACTGTTTCTTCAGCGGCTTCAGCCCCTGAGCCCATTATAATAATAATTCTTTCGGCATCGGGCGCACCAATATAGTCGAATAAATGATATTGTCTTCCTGTCAATTTTGCGAATTTATCCATATATTTTTGAACAATACCGGGACATGCAATATAGAACGGGTTGACTGTTTCACGCCCCTGGAAGTAAACGTCAGGGTTTTGAGCTGTTCCTCTCATTACAGGTCTATCGGGTGTTAAGCCTCTTTTCCTATGAGCAATAATCAACTCATCATCCATCATATATTTCATATCATCTTTTGTGAGTTGTTCGATTTTCATTACTTCGTGAGAAGACCTGAACCCGTCAAAAAAGTGGATAAAAGGAACCCTGGCTTCGAGGGTTGCTGCTTGTGAAATCAACGCAAAGTCCATTATCTCCTGAACCGAACCGGATGCAAGTAAAGCGAAACCGGTGGAGCGGGTTGCCATAACGTCGCTATGGTCTCCGAAAATAGATAATGCTTGTGCAGCTATTGATCTTGCCGAAACATGAAATACTGTAGATGTTAATTCACCTGCAATTTTGAACATGTTGGGAATCATCAATAACAGCCCTTGAGAAGCTGTAAATGTAGTTGTTAATGCACCGGTTTGTAAAGCACCGTGAACACTACCGGAAGCGCCGCCTTCACTTTGAAGTTCGCTTACCGATGGAATTATGTTCCAAATATTCTTTTTACCTTCTGCGTTCCATGCGTCGCACCATTCTCCCATATTAGAAGAAGGAGTAATGGGATAAATTGCTATTACCTCGTTGGTATGATACGCCACGTATGCGGCTGCTTCATTACCATCAATTGTTACTTTTATTCTTTCCATTTTCTTTCCATTTAATTAAAAAATACTTCCTAAACTGATCAATAAAGCCAAAAACTATACCAAGCAGAGAAGTTGGGATTATTGCCTATTTTAACGGTTTTTTACCGTTTTTTCTATTCTTAAAAGAGGAAATGAGAGCCGTTTTCTTAAAAGTAAGAATCCGCTCCATTTATAAATATCCATTAAATAAATAAGCCGTTTTTGAGCAGGGAGTAACCCGCCAAAAAATACGGCTTTTACTTTAATTTTCTTTGATCCCGGATTAGACTTCTTCAGTCTTCGTCCGTAATATCAAATTCTTTTTCTACAACCAACGGTAAAGTTGTTATTTCATCCTTTATTTTAAAGATGATTTTATATTTTCCGCCGACGTATGTAGAATCAAGTTCAAATTGAGATTCAAGTGAAAGGTCTTTCGGCTTTTCTTCTGAAATGTGATCTCTTACTCCCGATGATATGTTTTTTATAGTATCCCCGGCAGGTGTAATTATATCCACATTAAAACTAAGTTTCGAGGTAAACTGGTTGTCCATTTGATTCGTTTTAAATCCTTTGACAACAACAGAGGAATTTACCTCCCACCCATTTCCCAGATCATACGCAAATGCAACAGGATTTACCGCTTCATATGGAGGTTCTTCATTACCGCATCCCGCCAAAAAAAAGATAATTACTGATAAAATTTTTATGATGTTTTTCATTTTATCCTTCCGACAAAAAAAGTGCGGCACAATCCCGTAATAAAGGGACTGTACCGCAAATAGATATTAACCGTTTTTAGCTTTAAAGTCGCTCATGAATTTAACGAGCTCTTCAACCCCCTTAACCGGGAAAGCATTGTAAATAGATGCTCTTAACCCGCCAACAGAACGATGCCCTTTTAATCCTACGAAACCTGCTTTTGTAGCTTCGCCAACAAACTTCGCTTCGAGTTCTTCACTCGGCATTCTCCAGGTTACATTCATTAATGAACGGTATTCTTTTTCTGCATGTCCTACATAATAACCGCCGCTCTCGTCGATAGTTTTATATAGTAAACCCGCTTTTTCAACATTTGTCTTGTACATTGCTTCAAGTCCGCCTTTTTTAGCAAGGTGTTTTGCTACAAGGTCAATTATATAAATCCCGAATGTATTGGGGGTATTGTACAACGAATTGTTATCGATATGAGTTTTATAACTCAACATCGTATGAAGTGTGTCCTGGCTTCTTGCAGCAAGGTCTTTTCTTATTATCACAAGTACAACCCCGGAAGGTCCGATATTTTTTTGCGCACCTGCATAAATTAAAGCATATTTATTCACATCAACTTTCTTGTACAGAATGTCTGAAGAGGCATCGCAAACAAGCGGTACATTTCCTACTTCAGGTTCTTTCTGCCATTGAACGCCTTCAATTGTTTCGTTTGAAGTAAAGTGAACATAAGCTGCTTCGGGGTCAAGTTTTAATTCTTCTTGTTTAGGAGTACGTTTAAACTTTTCAGATTCAGTAGTACCGGCAACATTAACTGTTCCGACTTTTTTAGCTTCTTTAATAGCTTTCTTTCCCCAGCTTCCGTGAAGGATGTAGTCGGCTTTATTTATAGGCGGCATAAGGTTAAGCGGTATCATCGAAAATTGCAGGCTTGCTCCTCCCTGCAAAAAGAGTACTTCATAATCATCGTTTAAGTCAAGTAAAGATTTAATCCCGCTTTTAGCACTTGCATGAATCTCATCGAATTTTTTAGAGCGGTGGCTCATTTCGAGGATTGACATTCCCGTTCCGGGAAGAATGAATAACTGTTCCTGAGCTTCTTTTAATACTTCTTCAGGAAGAATTGCCGGTCCGGCATTAAAATTAAACACGCGATTTTCCATAGAGATATCCTAAATTGTTAAAGTATATGTTAAGTAAAAATCAAATTAAATGAACTAACAGTCCGTCCCTCAGTTTCGGTTCGAACCATGTAGACTTCGGCGGCATAATTTCACCTGCGTCGGAGATTCTCATTAAGTCATCAACTGTAACCGGGAACATTGAAAATGCAACTGCAAACTTTCCGCTGTCAACTAATTTCTCAAGTTCAGCGGTACCGCGGATTCCTCCCACAAAATCGATTCTTTTATTTGTGCGGGGGTCATCAATTCCCAATACCGGGTTCAATAGAAAATTCTGTAAAATGCTTACATCAAGTGTTTCTGAAACCGATCCGGATAAACTATTGCTTGCAAGAACGGAGTCCCTTACTTTTAAATGATACCATTCGTTATCAAGATACATACAGAACGAGTTCTTCTCCATCGGCTGTTTCATCGAAATTTTTTCAACATAGAATTTTTCCGATACTTCATCCAAAAACTGTTCTTTGGATTTTCCATTTAAATCTTTTATAACACGGTTATAGGGTAGAATTCTTAACTGTCCTGCCGGAAACAAAACGGCAATAAAGTAATTGTATTCTTCGTTTCCGTTATGAGCCGGGTTATTCTTCTTCATTTCTTCCCTTGCTCTTGAAGCACTTTTTGCCCGGTGATGCCCGTCTGCAATGTAAAGGTTTTTCACCGATGCGAATTCTTTAATCAAAACATCATTATATTTTACCGGGATTACCCAAACAGTATGCGCTATCCCATCCGGGGCAACAAAATCGTATACCGGTTCTGTTGATTTAATTACTTCATCAATAATTTCGTCAACACTTTTTACATCTTTATATGTTAAGAACACAACGCCTGTTTGTGCTTTAGTGGTTATAATGTGGTTGGTTCTGTCGTCTTCTTTTTCCTTACGGGTTTTTTCATGTTTAAGAATTACGTCGTTGTCGTAATCATCAACCGAGAAAGTAGCGGCTAAACCTACCTGTGCTCTTCCATCCATTATTAAACGGTATAAATAGAATGAGTCTTCCGCTTCCGTAATTAACGGAGCCTCTGTTTTAATCCTTAAAAGATTCTCTTTTGCTTTTTCATAAACTTCTTTAGAATAGTGGTCAATATTTTCGGATAGTTCTATTTCCGATCTTGTGATTCGTAAAAAGCTTAACGTGTTATCTTTTGCGTACTCTTTTGCTTCTTCTGTATTCACAACATCGTACGGAACACTTGCAACAAGTTGCGATTTTTCTTTTACAGGTCGCAATGCTTTAAAGGGACGAACAACTGCCATAATAAACTCCTTAAATTATTTTAAATTCAGTGCCTCAAAAATGGTAAAATTAAGGCAAGATTCCAATGAGTTCGGAATGAACTTCAACTATTTTCTACCGATGCAGCCGGTATTTTTATTATTGAATTTTTTGAAATGTTTACACCAAACGGCTACCTCTTTCCTGCAGTCGCCTACTATCTCTTTTTTACTGAAAGAAGCATACTTGCAAGAATAATCGCAGAAAAACGGAAATTCAATCGTTTTTTGTGATTTTGCTTTTTTCATTCTCACTTTTACCGTTGATCCGTATAAAAATACTTTTTTATGAAAGGTAAAATAAATATATTTTCATTCAAATTCACAATTGTTATGAATGTTTATCAATATATTTTAAATACAGCCGAAGAGAAAGGCGCAGCTTATTTTGTTTTATTGGACCCGGATAAACTCCGGGGCAAAAAAACAGGTGAGTTTTTAGCTTTATGCGAAAATGCCGGGGTAGATGCTTTCCTTGTCGGAGGGAGCTTATTATTCTCACCGGATTTTAGCGAATACCTTAAAAACTTGAAAAGCATGACCCGGTTACCGGTTATAATTTTTCCGGGCGGAGTAAACCAGGTTTCTCCTAATGCCGATGCAATTTTATATCTTTCAATTATCAGCGGAAGGAATGCAGAACACCTTATTGGGAAGCATGTTTTAGCCGCTCCTTTAATTAAGCAAGCTGGAATTGAACCGATTTCTACAGGTTATATGATAATTGAATCCGGCTCGAAAACCACGGCTGAGTACATAAGCGGAAGTTTACCTATTCCCCGCAATAAACCTGAAATAGCAGCTGCAACCGGTTTGGCAGCGCAATATATGGGAATGAAACTCCTTTATCTTGAAGCGGGTTCCGGTGCAGAAAAGCATGTTCCGTTTGAAATGGTTGAAAAGGTTGCTTCATTCTGTAATATACCCGTTGTTGTTGGCGGAGGAATCAGAACACCCGAAACGGCTGGAAGAATGGTTAAATCGGGCGCAAAAATTATTGTAACCGGCAACTTTTTTGAAGACGAGAAAAATTGGGACAAAGTTAAATCTTTCTCGGATGCCGTTCATTACAAGTTATCAAAAAATGTGTAAGGATTGAGGTTTAAGTGGACATAAAAAAATTTGCCGTTGATTCGTTAATCGATAGTTCCGAGACAAAATTAAAGATGAAAGAACACTGCCTTGATGACATTCAAAAAGCAGTGGAAACAGTTGTTGCGGCTTTCAAAAAAGGGAAAAAATTATTGCTTTGCGGTAACGGCGGAAGCGCTGCCGACTGCCAGCATATCGCTGCCGAATTTATGATCCGTTTAAGCCATCACATCGAACGACCGGCTCTTCCTGCAATTGCATTAACTACCGATACTTCCAATTTAACTGCTGGAGGCAACGACATCGGCTTTGAAAATGTATTCGCCCGTAACGTTGAAGGACTTGGAAATGAAGGGGATGTACTTATTGCTATCTCTACAAGCGGAAACTCACCCAACATAATTAAAGCCGCAGAAAAAGCTCATTCAAAAAAAATGATAGTGATTGGACTACTCGGCGGCAGCGGCGGCAAGTTGAAAAATATTGTCGATGTCCCGGTTGTAATTCCTTCCGGGAATGTTCAAAGAATCCAGGAGGGACATATAACCGTTGCGCATATCCTATGCGAAGCTGTCGAAGAAACACTTTACTCCTCAAAATAACCAGGTTAAACTTACTTTAGAGCTAACCGGATTTATTTCTCTACCCAAGCTAAGTTTTTGAGGAAATGTTGTAATTTTGCGAATAATAATTTACCATTTAATCAATATTTATAACTTAGGACACCTCAGATGAAAAACGTTCTTCTTTTACTTCTATTAGTAAACTCTATTCTAATTTCTCAAACAATAAAACCCGGATATTTTGAAGAAAAAGGTGAAGTCTACTTTAAATTCAAATCCGATGATAAAAGTGTTTTACACGCATTAACGAATATAATCTCAATCGATAACTTTAAGAATGATACTGTTTTCGCTTACGCAAACGAAAAAGAATTTGGCTCGTTTTTGAAGTTCGGGATTTCTTATGAGGTCTTAAAGCATCCCGGCAATGTAGAAGACGTGCGAATGAGTTCTTCTATTGAGGAAATAAAAGCATGGGATTCATATCCAACTTACGATGCTTACGTACAGATGATGTACCAGTTTCAAACCCAGTACCCGGATTTATGCAGAATAATAGATGCCGGGACAACTGTTCAGGGAAGGAAAATTTTGTTTGCAAAAATTTCGGACAATGTTGACATTGATGAAGATGAACCGGAATTCATGTACTCTTCTTCAATGCACGGAGACGAAACTACCGGATACATTTTAACGCTCCGTTTGATTGATTCGCTTTTATCAACTTATAATAGCAATGCAAGGATAAAAAATCTTGTTGATAATATAGAAATTTGGATTAATCCACTCGGAAATCCCGATGGCACATACAGAAGCGGTAACACTACTGTAAACGGTGCAACACGCTACAATGCCAACAATATAGATATTAACAGGAACTTCCCTGACCCCGCAGCCGGTCAGCACCCGGACGGAAACGCCTGGCAGCCTGAAACAATAACGATGATGAATTTGGCGCAGACAAAGAATTTTGTATTGTCTGCAAATTTTCATGGTGGAGAAGAAGTATTAAACTATCCATGGGATACATGGTCGCGTACTCATGCAGATAATGCATGGTTTATTCAACTTTCAAGAAGATACGCCGATACAACACATTTATATTGTCCGTCCAGTTATATGAATGGATTTGATAACGGAATAACAAACGGTTATTCATGGTACAGAATTACCGGCGGACGCCAGGATTATTTTACTTACTTTAACGGAGGAAGAGAAGTTACAATTGAAATATCGGACACAAAACTTCTTGCAGGGTCTTCATTGCCCGCACATTGGGAATACAACAAACGCTCTTTATTAAACTATATGGAAGAGTGTTTGTACGGAATCCGTGGTGTTATTACTTCTTCAAACGGCGGGGCTGTGAAAGCAAAGATAGCTATTCACGGACATGATTTTGATAACTCCGAAATCTATTCCGATTCGCTTGTCGGTAACTACCATAGGATGATTTATCCCGGTACATATACTGTTTTTGTTTCAGCAGATTCACATCAAACGCAAACAATCAGCAACGTTGTTGTTGCAAATAGAACTGCGACAGTTGTAAATGTCCAGCTTCAGCATGACAACCCGATTCCGGTTGAGTTAATAGGCTTTACGGCTGAAAGCAACGACAACCAAGTTACTCTCAACTGGATTACTGCCACAGAGACCAACAACATGGGTTTTGAAGTGGAAAAAAGCGAGAAGCAAGAAGCAAGAACCGGGAAGTGGGAGAAAATCGGATTTGTTGAAGGAAACGGAACAACAACCGAAACCAGCATTTATTCTTATGTAGATCGAAGTGTTAAATCCGGTAAATATAGCTATCGTTTGAAACAAATTGATTTTGACGGCAGTTACTCCTACAGTGATGAAATCATTGTAGAGACGTTACATGTAACGTCTCTACCTACAGAATACGGTTTATACCAAAACTACCCGAATCCATTTAACCCGGTTACTACGATAAAATATTCAATCCCGGCAAACGTGAACAGTGAAACGTCAAACACAAAATTAGTTATATTTGATATACTCGGTAATGAAGTTGCAACACTTGTAAATGAAAATATAGCCCCCGGTTTTTATGAAGTGAAGTTTGATGCTAATAAATACGGGTTATCAAGCGGTGCTTATTTCTACAAACTACAAACAGACGGATTCACTTCCGTTAAAAAACTTTTGCTTATGAAGTAATAGAAGCAGAAAAGCATTTACATCAAAACAGTATCCGGTAAAAATACTGTTTGCCGTTTCGTAAGTTAGTTTTATATTAATCTATCAAAAAAAGGATGTGTTTACTTTTCCGTAGATACATCCTTGATTTATTAATATAACGAAACTATAAATGCGATTTTCGAGTTTAACTCTCACTGTTTTGTTTCTATATTCTTTCCTCTCCATTGCTCAGCAAACAATGGAGTATTTAACAATTGACCAGGGACTTTCACAAAATTATATCTTCAGTATTTGCCAGGATTCAAAAGGATTTATCTGGGTAGGGACAAAAGACGGACTTAATCGCTTTGACGGGAAACGCTTCATTTGTTATAGGCACGACCCTTTTGATTCTTCTTCACTATCTGGTAACAGTGTCTCGACTATTTATAAAGATTCAAAACACCGCTTATGGGTAGGAACGAATGGTGGTGGTTTAAATCTATTCAACCCATCATCACTTGCATTCAAACATTATATTGCCGGACAGAATTCTAAAACTCTTAGCAGTAACTTTATTTCTTGCATATTTGAAAG
>DAIRET010000275.1:0-2639 GCA_036795455.1 Ignavibacteriaceae bacterium | reverse complement strand
TGCTATTATTCGAATGCTTCTTTTATTAATTGCTTCTGCTGGCTGATAGAAATTTTATATGAGCCGACTGCGGGACTTGCACTTGCAGGTCTGCCAGCATAACTTAATTTTTGTCCCGGCTTTAAGTACCCGAAAATTCTTTCCCTTAAGAAAGTCCATGCACCCATATTACCGGGTTCTTCCTGAACCCAGATTACTTCGTTTGCTTTACTGTAACTTTTAACAATTTCTCCAAATAGATCGTTTTCAAAAGGATAAAACTGTTCAACCCGGATTATTGCAGTCTCTGTCTTTTTGTTTTCGGTTTGATACTTCAACAAATCATAATAGACTTTTCCGCCTGTTAAGATTAATCTTTTTATTTTCGATTTGTTAGCTGCATTCGGATCATCGATTATTTCCATAAATCTTCCCGTCGTCAATTCAAACTTATCCGATTTAGCTTCCGGTAATCTCAACATGCTTTTAGGTGTCATAACAACAAGGGGACGGGATTGAGATTTTTTCATCTGTCTCCTAAGAAGGTGAAAATATTGAGCGGGAGTGGTAGGGTAGCAGACTTCCATATTTTCCTGTGCACAAAGAATAAGGAATCTCTCAAGTCGTGCGCTCGAATGCTCCGGTCCCTGTCCTTCAAAACCGTGAGGGAGCAGGAGGACAAGATTACTCGGTACAGACCATTTTTCGGAAGAGGCAACTATGAAGTTATCAATAATTACTTGTGCGCTATTTGCAAAATCACCGAATTGTGCTTCCCAAATAACAAGAGTAAGCGGGTCTGCAATACTATAGCCGAATTCAAATCCTAAAATTGCTGCTTCGGAAAGAAGGCTATCTAAAGCCTCTATTCTTGCTTGCTTGTTGAACATGTTATTCAACGGGAAATACTCTTCACCCGTCAAAGTATCGGTCAAAGCAAGATGCCGTTGGCTAAAGGTCCCCCTCACGCTATCCTGTCCGCTTAAACGTATTGGAATGTTTTCATTTAGTAGAGTTCCGAAAGCGAGCCATTCTGCAAAAGCCCAATCAATAACGCCGGCAGCAGAAGCCGATTCTCTTCTTTTATCCATAAACTTTTTCAATTTAGGATGAATCGAAAAACCGTCCGGCATTGATGTACTTTTAAGAATAATATCATTCAATACTTTTTCATCAACGAAAGTGTTTTTGGCGGGTTTACTCCCTTCAATTTTAGCTTTTGGAACCGCAAGGGGAACATCAACTTTAAATTCTGTTTTTTTCTTTTTAACCCGCTCTAAAGCGAGGTCAAGTTTTCTATCGTAATCTGCTCTTATCTTTCGATATTCGGGTTCTTCCAAAACCTCTTTTTTAATTAAATGCTTTGAATAAATATCCATAACGGAAGGATGATGTTTAATTTTTTCGTAAAGCAGCGGCTGAGTATAACCGGGTTCATCACCTTCATTATGTCCGTGACGGCGGTAACCGAGCAAATCGATAACAACATCTTTATTAAATTTCTGTCTGTATTCAAGAGCGAGTTTCGCTACATGAAGCGAAGCTTCCGGGTCATCACCGTTTACGTGGAATATCGGAGCTTGCACCATCTTTGCGACGTCCGAAGCATAAACCGAAGAGCGTGCATCTTCCGGTGTTGTAGTAAAACCGATCTGGTTATTAATAATTAAATGGATTGTTCCACCGGTTCTATAACCTTTAAGCTGCGAAAGATTTAAAGTTTCTGCAACTACACCCTGTCCGGCAAATGCAGCATCGCCGTGAATCAATAGGGGAATTGTTTTATTCTTTTCAACATCTTTTTTTCTATTCTGTTTAGCTCTAACAATTCCTTCAACAACCGGGTTTACCCATTCAAGATGGCTCGGATTGGAAGCAACCGAAACTTTTATCGATTCACCGTTTCTTGTTTTGTAAGTTCCTGAAGCTCCAAGGTGATACTTAACATCACCCGAACCTTGAATCGAATCGGGATCGAATAAATCTTCAAACTCGGATAAAACGGAGTCGTATGATTTCCCGAGGATATTTACAAGAACATTTATCCTACCACGGTGAGCCATACCGAGTACGAACTCGTCAACTTCTACTTTTGATGCTTCATTCAATAAATGATCGATTACAGCTATTAAAGTTTCGGAACCTTCAAGTGAGAATCTTTTATGTCCGAGGAATTTAGTATGAATAAAATGTTCGAATCCTTCCGCTTCAACAAGTTTTTGAAGAACTGCCTTCTTTTCATCTTTTGAAAAATGAGGTTTATTCTCATTCGGTTCCATCATCTGCTGAAGCCATGTTTTCTCTTCATGATTTTGGATGTGCATATACTCAACACCGATTTTATCGCAGTACGTTCTTTGAAGAATACCGAGAATATCTCTTAAAGTAGCTACTTTAAGCCCGCCGAATCCACCTGTAATAAACTGCCTGTCAAGATCCCACAAAGTTAATTTATGAAACGAAGGATCAAGTTCGGGATGATAAACCGGGTTAGCACCAAGCGGATCAATGCGTGCAACAAGATGCCCGCGTACCCTGTACATATTGATTAATTGCAGAACCCTCGCCTGTTTCTCGATCTCTTCCGTGTTGGATGATTTATCAAAAATTCCGGGTTGAATATCTGTTTCCCACGCTATCGGCTTAAGTGGAATTTTCAG
>DAIRET010000074.1:0-13317 GCA_036795455.1 Ignavibacteriaceae bacterium | reverse complement strand
GCGGCAAAATAAAAATAAATAAATTCCGGGGAAATTATTTACATACTGACGGCGAAGTTATTTCAACAAACGCTGACAATTTAGAAGTTTCAATTTTAAAATCGGCACTAAAAGTGTTAAGGTGAATTATGTTTATGAAAAAACCAAGTCATAGAGTATTCGATTATCCGCCAAGATTTTATAACCCATTAAAGGATGAAGAAGAAAAGAAAAAAAATCGTTTGGGTTTTCGATCGTATAGAAGACAAACAAAAAAGAAGGGAAGTTTGATTGGAACTATTTTACTTTTTATTCTAATTTTAATTGCCATATACTTTTTTGGAAAATAAAACATATAGTTTACATAATATACATTATCGGATACTCGTTCTCCGAATCTAAAAGTAAAAACTTAATACTTGTAAAATCCTTCGCCGCTCTTTCGACCGAGTTTATTTGCAGCCACCAGCTTCTTTAATAATGGACATGGTCTGTATTTGGGATCATTAAATCCATTATACAATACTTCTAAAATTGATAAACAAACATCCAGACCTATAAAATCAGCTAAAGTTAATGGTCCCATCGGATGATTCATACCCAACTTCATTACAGAATCAATATCCTCTTTGCTTGCCACACCTTCCATTAATGCAAAAATCGCTTCATTTATCATCGGCATTAAAATTCTATTTGCTACAAATCCAGGATAATCATTGACCTGAACCGGTACTTTGCCAATATTCAAAATCAGTTCATTAATTATGTTGAAAGTTTCATCACTTGTTGAATATCCCCGGATTAATTCTACAAGCTGCATGACCGGAACAGGATTCATAAAATGTATTCCAATAAATCGATCAGCTCGTACACCCGCAGATAATTCCGTTATTGAGATTGAGGATGTATTTGAAGCAATAATCGATTCCGGTTTAAGTAGATTATCTAACTCTATGAATATTCTAATTTTAAGTTCTTTGTTCTCATTAACTGCTTCTATAATAAGATCCGTATCGGAATCAATCTTCTTAAGACCTACAATTCTTGAAATACCTGATAACGTTTCTTCCTTTACTTGATAAGTTATTTTTTCTTTTTGTAATAGACGGGTAAGATTATCATTAATTCTCACTAATCCTTGCTCCATCCTTTTATTATCAACTTCAACTAATGCCACATCATAGCCATTTAATGCAAATACAGTTGTAATACCGCTCCCCATCGTGCCACCGCCAATAACTGCTATTCTTTGGATTTTCATAATTACCTCTTCTAACAATTCTTAACTAAAACAGCAGAAGCCTCACCGCCTCCAATACAAAGGGCTGCAATACCATATTCTACGTCTCTTCTTTTCATTTCATAAATCAATGTTGTCAGTATTCTTGCTCCGCTTGCACCAATAGGATGACCGAGAGCAATTGCTCCTCCATTCACATTCACAATTTCCGGATTAAGTTTTAACCTTCTGTTTACAGCAAGTGACACAACTGCAAATGCTTCATTAATTTCAAACAAACCAATCTTATCAATTTTAAGTTTAGCCTTCTGTAAAAGTTTTTCAATTGCATCAGCGGGAGCAGTAGGAAATTCTATCGGGTTTTTTGCAAAAGATGTATGTGTTACAATCTCAACCATCGGCTTCAGTTTTAATTCTTTTGCCTTTTTATCGGTGGTTACCAATAATGCTGATGAACCGTCATTTAGATTGGATGCATTTGCAGCTGTAATAATTCCATTTTTATCAAAAACAGGTTTGAGCGAGGAGATTTTTTCAAATTTTACTTTCTGCGGGTCTTCATCCAAATGAACTATTTCTTCTTTTTCTTTCTGTTCAATCTTAACATTAACAATTTCATCTTTAAAAATACCTTTTGCCTGTGCATTCAAGGCTCTTTTGTAAGAAAGAATTGAATATTCATCAACCTCTTCTCTACTTAGTCCTAACTTTTTTGCACACTGTTCTGCACATTTTCCCATATGAATATTGTTATACACATCCCACAATCCATCATTTAAAAGAGAATCGATAATTTCATCATTCCCCATTTTGTAACCAAATCTTGCTTTTTGAAGAATATAAGGAGCATTACTCATGTTTTCCTGCCCGCCGGCAATTATAATTTCTGAATCTCCCGATTTAATGGCTTGATGAGCAAGCATAACTGCTTTCAATCCGCTGCCGCACATTTTATTAATAGTTAAGCATTCAGTCTTTTCAGGTAAACCAGCAAATAATGCTGCCTGCCTTGCAGGTGCCTGTCCTAAACCGGCAGTTAGTACATTTCCCATTATAACTTCGTTTATTAGAGATAATTCTATTTCCGATTCATCAATTAACGATTTAATTGCAATGCTGCCAAGAACCGGTGCGCTCAAGGGACTTAATTTCCCTCCAAATGAGCCAATGGGGGTTCTTTTAGCATTAGTAATTACAACTTTTTGCACAATATTTTTCCTTTCTTATTTAGAAAGAATGGTTAAATCACTGTTTTAGTTCCCTAAACTAAAACGCTTCCTCTTTTAAGTGTGGATTAATTACAGAATTTATCTCAAAAATAAGATTGAACAAGATAACATTCAAATTTATGTTTGTATTCAAATATAAGTGAAGGAGGTTTTCAATTGCTGAAATTGCCGGATTGACATTATAATCTGAAAAGCGGGAATTAAATTTTTCAAAGGTTTCGGTGAAGCCTTCAAAAAACAGCTCACCAGATTTTTTTCTATGTCTTTCTACATCCTGAAGCCAGAATAGAACCAGTTTAAGGAATATTTCAACCGAGTTTTCAGAATTATTCTTTGATAAAATAGACAATTCTTTTTGTGCCGAATGGAATTTTCCGCCTAATGCATTCCGTAAAAATACAATAACTTTTTCCTTGATGAATTCAAAATCGTTCTGAAGATAATTGAATGCAGTTGTTGCAGAACCCAAAGCAAATTTTTTAACTTCTTCCGCAGAATGAGCATCAACATTGTAATAATTTTTTAATACTTCTGCAATATCATTTTCATCTAATGGTTCAAAATCAAGTATCCAGCATCTTGAGCGTATAGTTTCTTTAAGTTTAACTAAGTTGCTCGTTGTTAGAATGAAAATAATCCCTTCAGGTGGTTCTTCAAGGTTTTTGAGCAATGCATTTTGTGCTTCTTCATTCATTAGATGAGCTGAAGAGATAAGAATCACTCTATATTTTAATTCACTGTAATTAAGAGAAACAAATTTATTGATTTCCCTAATACTGTTGATTTTGATTACGTTTGCCTTAGGAATTTGAATTGAGTAATAAGGATTATGATTTTTCTTTTCTATTTCACTAATAATGGCTTCATATTCGGTGTTGGTAAACTTGTCCAGCGGTCCATCTGAACTGGTTTCATTTTTTCCTGTCGGGAGAGGAATTATATATTTCAAAACGGATGAGGTGAATAATTCGTGTTGAGGTTTTAATAATCCGTTTATAATAAATGAAAAACGGGATGCAATAAAATCTTTTCCAATTCCATCGCTACCATTAAAAATAATAGCTTGTGGAATGTTTTTAGAATTTATAAAAGATTCGAGTGATTTTTTAGCTGAATTTTGACCGTAGATACCATCCCAAAGCTGAGTCATAGCGTGGCAACAGCCGGGTTAGTTTTCATCTTCGTTGAAAAAGTAATCTTCGTCGGTAGGATAATCAGGCCAGACCTCTTCTATTGATTCGTAAGGTTCCTCAGTATCTTCTAATTCTTTAAGATTTTCAATGACTTCAAATGGAGCGCCGATTCTGTCTGCGTAGTCAATCAATTCTTCTTTTGTTGCTGGCCATGGAGCGTCATCAAGATAAGAGGCGAGTTCAATAGTCCAGATCATTAAGTTTTTCTCCTATTATTTATTTTCTGCTTTAAAGATTCCTAAATTGTCGAAAAAGTAGTCTTCAGGGTCGTGATTAATTCCATTATGAATTACTTCATAATGAAGATGGGGACCGGAAGAAAGACCACTATTCCCCGTTTTTGCTATTAGGGAACCACGTTTAATTTTTTGACCTTCTTGAACAATTACCGATGATAAATGTGCATAAATTGTCCTATAACCGAAACCGTGATCAATTTCAACGCATAATCCGAAACCGCCTTTTCTGCCTACATAATCTACTCGTCCATCACCGGTAACGTAAACAGACGTTCCCGGATCGGTCATTATATCTATTCCGTTATGCATTCTGTAAATCCCGAGAACCGGGTGCTTACGCATTCCGAAACTGTTAGCAGAAAGACTTCCTGTGCAAGGTCGAATAGCAGGAATTGATTTGTATAATTCAGCATTACGGGCAAGAGCGTTTTCAATTTCTATATAATTCGATTTCTCAAATTCTAATTTCCTCTCTACACTTTCGACAAAATTAAAGGCTTTCTGAGCATCATCCCTGTTTTTTAACTTTAAAAAATCAAGAATATTATCAAAAGAACCACCGCCGATACCAAGTTGTCTCTCTTCAGATGAAATCGGTTGCAGATTTGCAGCTATTCTTAAATCCGCATTGATTTTTATTAGACTGTCAAGCTCTTTATCCAAAGACTCATACTTTAATATTATTTCGTTTAATTTTCCTTTAAGAAGTTGATTTTCGTTTTTTAAGAAGGGTAATTCTGTGTCCGGATTTAAAAAAGTAGTGTACAAATATCCTCCCCCAATAGTCAATAATGAGGAAAATATCAAAACAACTGTTAAAAAAACAGCATGTTTTAGTTTGTGATTTTTGATTTCCACAAACTGTAAGCGGTGTTTTGAGAAGTAAAATAATTTTTTCATAATCCGACTGCGAAAGTAAGAAAAAATGTGCTTTTTGTCAACGAAATAATTCCATTAGTGGATATTTTTTTCTTTTTTCGTTCGGAAATTCTAATATTGGTCAAAATTTGAGAATAACTCCCCTAACCGACTGTATTTTAACAAGATATGGATACTGTTTAATTTAGTAAATATGTGAAGAAATCGTATAATTAGTAGTTCTACTCAAAATCATGCTCAAAATAGTGAATGCCCCTCTCTTTTTGATCTACTTTTTCTTTTAATAGTTTATTCAGTCTATGTTGAAACACTTTTGCCGCATTATAATTGTAATGCTTAAGTAGATGATGCAAACTGATAACTTCCGAAATAACTGTTATATTTTTCCCCGGAACAATCGGGAGTTTGATATACGGAATTTCGACATCAAGAATAGTGATTTTTGATTCATCAAGACCTGTCCGGGTATAACTTCCTTCGTCATTCCATATTTCAAGTTCAACTACCACTTCAAGCCTTTTTTGATAACGTATGGCACGCACACCGAACATTTTTTCTATATTAATTATTCCCAGTCCCCTAATTTCCATAAAATGTTTAGCCAACTCAGTACCGGAGCCCATTAAAATATTTTCCCCCTTTTTAGTAAGAATTATAACATCATCGGCTACAAGACGGTGTCCCCTCTCAATCAAGTCAAGTGCTATTTCGCTTTTCCCGATACCTGATTTTCCGATAAACATTACTCCAACACCATAAACATCAACAAGGGAGCCATGAATCGAAACTCTTGGAGCAAACTGATCGTCCAGAAAATCACTCATTAAATATGATAATTTAGTAGTTGTAAATGGTGAACCGAATATGGGGATGTTATAAATATTCGATAATTCGATCATTTCAGGGTGAGGTGTATTATTATTCGTAAGAATGATACATGGAATTTTAAACTGAAAAATTCTTTCAATTGCTTTTTTCCTATCCTCATCCGAAAGCTTCGCAAGATACTTCATTTCAGTATTTCCGAAGACCTGAACCCTATTATAAGAAAATAATTCCACAAACCCGGCTAATGCTAAACCGGGTCTGTGAAGATTTTGTTCGGTAATTTTTCTATCAAATCCAGACTGGTCTGAAAGAAGTTTTAGTTTAAACTTCTCGGCAGTATTATGATAAAAAAACTTAACGTCAATACATTCTTTTCTTATTATCGATTTTTCGTCAATACCAAGCATTATATGTGAGGAATCCTTTTCGTTTTTAACTTCTTTAATTGACGTCTTAATTTTTCGACAGCATTGGCAACGGATATTTTAAATTCCTCCGAATCACCTTCTGCTTTCAGTACCTGTCCGGGTACTTTAACAATTATCTCTGCTGTTTTAATACTGTTACTCTGGTTTTGAAAACTAAGTATAACATCGACATCGAGGATTTCATCGTTGAATTTTTCAAGTGATGAAACCTCATCTTTGACATACTCCTTAAGAGAATCGTGTGCTTTGAATTTTCGGGCTGTTATTTTAATGTTCATTTTGAACCTCCAAAGAAATTATGATTTAGGATGTGTTTTTTTATAGACATTCTTTAATCTTTCGATACTAACGTGAGTATAAATTTGTGTAGTAGACAGATTTGAATGTCCCAATATCTCTTTTATTGCAGTTAGATTTGCACCCTGATCCAGCATATGCGTTGCAGAACTGTGCCTTAATACGTGGGGACTCTTTTTCTTTATATCCGTTACTTGCGACAAAAAACGGTTTACAACCCCGTATAATATTCTCGGATTTATTTTATTCCCATTTTTATTAGTCAACAAAAAACTGTTTTTCTCCATGTTCTCACACTGATTGATATAGTCCTGTAATACTATTATCGATTTGCTTCCTATAGGTACAAATCTAATCTTATTACCTTTGCCTATAACATGCAAAATTTTTCGGTCAAAATCAATATCGGAATGCTTTAAGTTTACTAATTCCGAAACACGAAGTGAGCAGCCGTACAATAATTCAAAAATGATTTTTGTTTTTGCTGTATTAAACTTCTTATTTGCTCTTCCTTCTTTTTCAATTTCCGTTAAAATATCCCCATAATCTTTAACTGTTATCACCTCAGGTAAACTTCGCCTCGTTTTAGGATTCCGGATACTTGATTTGCTATTATGCGTAATGTACTCTTGTTTATAAGCGAAATCAAGCAATCCCCTTAGAGTTGAAAGCTTCCTTGATATTGAAGTTTTGGATAGCTCTTTTTCATTCAAATTGAATAAGAATTTTTTTATAGTTTTTTCGTTTACTTCCTCTATTGTTGTAAGGTTTTGAGTCTCACAAAGTTCACGAAACTGTTCCATGTCTTTTTTATAAGACTTTATCGTGTTTACCGAATACCTTTTAACTTCCTTTAAATACTGCAAAAACTGGGAAGATATTTCATCTATACTAATACTCTTCATCTGCTTCCACCGGTTGCTCTAAAACCAGTTCGTGTTTGCAAGCAGGGCAGAATAAAAAGTTGCCTTTCTTTGCAGAATACTTTTCTTCCATATAATGATTTGAACAATTCGGACATTCGGTTATTACAGGTTTATTCCAGCTAATGAAATCGCAGTCAGGGTAACGCGAGCATCCGTAGAATGCCCTTTTCTTCTTTGTCATTCTCTCAATTACGTCACCCTCTTTGCATTTTGGACACTTCACGTTAATTGTAACTTTTTTAATAAAATCACAATCGGGATACTTTTCACAGCCGATGAATTTTCCGAATTTTCCATACCTGTAAACTGTTCTGCTTCCGCACTTCTCGCAAGTCTCGCCTGTATACTCTATTGTCTGTTCTTTCCCTGAAAACTCTTTAAGTGATTTTATGTTTTTACAGTCAGGATAATTTGAGCATGAAAGAAATTTTCCGAATCGTCCTGTTTTCACCTCCATAAAACCGGTTTCACATTTGTCGCATGGAATTTTTTCGATATTCTCTTCAACTATCTTTAAAGATGCGGAAAAAGGTTCGTAGAAATCATTCAGTACAGTTGAAAAATCATTTTCGCTTTGTGCTATTTGATCAAGTTCAGCTTCCATTTTAGAAGTAAAACCGACATCGAAGATTTTCGGAAAGTTTGCAACAAGAATATCCGTTATTTTAAACCCAAGCTGAGTCGGCATTAATTTTCTTTCCTTTTGCTCAACGTAAGTTCTATCAATAATAGTACTTACAATTGATGAATATGTACTTGGACGACCGATTCCTTTACTTTCAAGTTCTTTTATTAATGAACTTTCAGTAAATCTTGGTGGAGGTTTTGTAAAATGCTGCGTCTCTCTTAAATCCTCCAGGTTTAATTCATCACCTTTTTCCAAACCAAGAGGAATAATTTCATTTCTTCCTTCGGATTTATCGTCAGAATCACCGATGGTATCGGTTTGTTCAAAATAAACCTGCATGAATCCATTAAACTTTACAGCCTGCCCATATGCTCTGAATAGAAATTCATCTGCAGAAATATCAATTACTGTAGTTTCAAGAATTGCAGGGTTCATTTGTGAAGCAATAAATCTTTTCCAAATTAATTGGTATAGTTTAAATGAATTTGTATCAAGATAATCTTTCACATATTCAGGCGTATACTTTACCGAGGTCGGTCTGATTGCTTCGTGAGCATCCTGGATATTAGTCGATGATTTTTTTTCGAAATTATTAGGTGAAGCAGGTAAATAGTTCGTCCCGAAATAGTCTTTAATATACTCTCTTGCTTCTGCAACTATCTCATTGCTGATACGCGTAGAGTCTGTTCTCATGTAAGTAATTAAACCCACATTTCCTTCTTTTCCAATTTCAACACCTTCATAAAGCTTTTGAGCAATACCCATTGTTTGTCTTGGCCGAAGTCTAAGCACACGTGAAGCCTCAGCTTGCAGCGTACTTGTAATAAAAGGAGGAGATGGATTTCTTTTTGTAACTTTCTTAACAATATTGGAAATGTGGAAGTTGTTTTTCGCTTTTATCTGTTTGAAAATTCGTTCAGCAGAAGCCTGGTCTGGAATCACCTCATGTTTTTTTAAGTATTCACTAAGTTCTTCCTCGGTCATATTAGGTTTAGGTCTTACTTTGATTTCCTTACCGTTAATACTGTAAAGTTTTGCTTTGAATTTTTCATTCTTTAATGTTTCAAAAAATCCCCAAATTGACCAATATTCGATAGGGATAAACTTTTCAATTTCTCTTTCTCTTTCAACAATAATACGAAGCGCTACTGTTTGAACTCTGCCTGCCGACAATGTATTGCCCGACTCTTCTATGGCAGCTTTCCAGAGGAAAGGACTGACTTTATAACCTATAAGTCTGTCCATTATTCTTCTTGCCCGCTGAGAAGCTACAAGCGATACGTCAATATGCCTTGAAGCTTCCATACCGCGTAGTATCCCGCTTTTTGTTATTTCAGTGAAAAGAACACGGTAAATACTCTGATTTTTATTAATAACTTCAGCAATATCCTGGGCAATTGCTTCTCCTTCTCGGTCAGGGTCAGTTGCAATAAAGATTTTATTACTTTTTCCCGCGAGAGTTTTTATTTTCTTAATTACATCTCCTTTACCGCGTATTGTAACAAACTGAGGTTGGAACCCGTTTTCGATATCAACACCGAGTTTGGATTTCGGTAAATTTCTTATGTGTCCCACAGTTGCTTCAACAACATACCCTTTACCGAGGTACTTGTTTATTGTTTTTGCTTTTGCAGGGGACTCTACTACTACTAAATTTTTTGTCATAATTAATTAATCTTATCGTTTAAGTATAATAACATACGGCTTCCCGGAGGAGCTAACCTATCAATATCAAATAGTGTGGATAACAGCAATATGCTCATATCGCGTTCGCTAATCTCGTAGTTATGAAAAACAAAAAGCTGGTCCATTATCATATCAATGTCTTCATTAGTAAGAATTTTAGCATTAAACAGCTTTAGAAGACGGTTGTAGTTTTCTTTCCCTAACAGTTCAAGCTCATCTTCATTAAAAATCCTCATACTTACATTTGGTTCAGGGTTCTCTTTCATCTTGATTGTATTTGAAAGAAGTTTATCGTAAATCCAGCTGTAAGTTTTAGCTATTAATGATTTATCGTATTTCTGGTTAATCACTAACTGTTTTTCAATTTCCTCTAACGAACTGTCATTCGTCAAACCATCAAAAATTTTGGAAATAATCTCAAGTTGCGTGTTATCCATTATTTATCCGTTTTACTTTTCATCAGTGTAAGTAAATACTCTTCTTTTTGTTTCATAATTGATTTTTGTTTCGATGTCGTATCATCATAGCCGGTTAGATGCAGAATTCCATGCACTATAAGCCTCAATAGCTCATCTTTCAAAGTTACTTTGAATTTTCTTGCATTATAAGCTGCATCATCTAAAGAAATAAAAATCTCACCGTCAATAAGTCCAGCGTTTCCGCTGTAATCCAAAGTAATTACATCTGTGGAATAGTTATGATTTAAGTGGGTTTTATTCAGTTTAATTATGTTCTCTTCGTTTACAAAATTTATTTGCAGCGAAGATATTTTTAACCCTAGCTCTTTTTTAAGTTCTGCTACAACTTTATGGACTAATCTTCCATTAATCGTAGTTTTTGTCTCAAAATAAACATAAAGATTACGTACCAAAACAATAAACTTTCTAAAAATATAGAAATCTCAACCGCTATTAAAAGATTTTTTAGGAATAATTCAAGTGGTTGACAAAAATAATTTTACTCTTTAATCGAATTTAAGTCAAATTCCGCGAAAGACTTCAAAGTAATTTCGGTATATTTTTTATATCTTTCTGCGGAAGCTTCAAATTCAGCCATCTCTTTTTCAGACAGTGATCGAACAATTTTAGCCGGTACTCCAGCTACTAATTTCCCGGAAGGTACAACAAAACCCTGCTTTACTACCGAACCGGCTGCTACAATTGAATGGTCTTCAATAACCGCCCCGTCAAGTATAACTGCTCCCATTCCTATTAAGCATAAATCTTTCAATGTGCATCCGTGTAAGGTAACGCTATGCCCCACTGTAACTTTGTTTCCGATATTTAATGGGAATACATTATTAGTAACATGTAGCATTGAACAATCCTGTATATTCGTCATCTCCCCTATTTTAATATAGTGAACATCACCCCGGATAACTGTATTGTACCAGATGCTTGAATCTTTTCCTATTTCAACATCGCCTATAAGTTTTACACCCGATGCAAGAAATACTGATTGATGCAGCCTGGGTATTTTCCCTTCATAAGGGAAAATTTTTCTTTCTTCTATTAGTTGTGATACTTTGGTGGAATCCATCCTTCTCTTTTCCAGCTTTTTAATTCTAATGTAACATTACCTATTATAACTCGCATACGGGCTTTAATCGGGATAGCGGCTTCATCATTTGAAAACCAACCTTCAAAGAAGCCTGTTAATCCGTAAACCGATACAAAATCTGTTTCACCGTCAAGCCTTACACATGCAACGTCATAATCTATTGCGTCTATTGAAACCGGTTTAACATCTTTGTAAAAATTGATTTTTGTATAAACTTTTTCTTCATTAACGAAACATGGTAGATTAACCGATTTTTTTTGTCCCGTATTCATTCTTGCATAGTAAAATATAGATAGACCGTCATGGAACATATTTTCAGCTGTTGTAGTTGAATCAGTCCATAATTCCGGTGGTTTTACTTTCCCTTTTTTCACTCGCAATGTTGATTTTTCATAATCGAAAAAATACTCGGTGAAAGTGGAATATTTTTCATGTTTTACAATACCTTTAAAGTAATCGGAGTAGTAATCTTTATTTACTTTGCTTTCATAAATCTGGTGGAGATTCACAAATGGAATATTTGAATAAGAGTCTATGTATGCTGTTGTACTGTAAAACTCTTTACCGTTAATATTCACTTTTTCTTGAACCTTTAAACGTACTTCTCCAAGTTTTATGAAAGTATACTTTACTACGTAAGTAATATCTTCGCCTACAGATAAATTTTTTTCGACAGGAATAAGAAACCGGAATTCACTTATTTTAGCTGTCTCTGTATTACTCCCTAACAAAAGTAATGGCAAAACATAAATTAAATTCAGCAAGTGAATCATTGGTTCTTTGCCAGTTCTTTTGCCTTATCGAATAATGACAATCCCATCTTTACCTGTTTATCCATTGGTATAAGAACCGTATACCAGCCCTCATTTTTCCAATAGTTACGGGCTATATGGGCTTTCAATCTTGCTGCTATGTACTCTTTATCTTTTTTATAATCCTCTTCAACCATTTTCACTTCTTTTTCTTCTGCAAAGGATAAAAAGTTTTTAATATCGTTTTCGGTCAATTCGAATTTTGCATTGAATTTGGATAAGTCATCTCCATACTCTTTCCTTAAAGATTCACCGTTTGTATCGATGTACTTTAATGTATAAAGATAAAAAACATTCTTCCTTAGCAGCGATGATGTATAAACAGTAAGCTTATCCGATTTAACTATAAAATCAGGTGTAATTCCGCCACCACCGTAAATCTTTCTACCTTTATTTGTCTCATAAACCGGGCGGGTTGAATCGCTTTCAGCCTGGTGATCTATATTTTCACCTTCGTCTTCATCTCTTTCAATCAAATCTTCGTAGTAGTCTTTTTTATCAGTGTACTTACGCTGGATCAACCTCCCGGATGGAGTAAAATATTGTGAAATTGTTAATCTCAATGCACTTCCATCCTGCAAAGGAAATTGTCTTTGAACCAATCCTTTACCGAAAGAAGTTTCACCAACCACAAGACCTCTATCCCAATCTTGAACAGCACCGGAAACGATTTCACTTGCAGAGGCACTGCCGCGGTTGATTAATATAATCAACGGGGTATTTTCAAAAGGATACTTGACTGTGGCAAAAAAGTCTTCATCAAATTCTTTTCTTCTACCGCGTGTATAAACAATTTTTTTATCACCCGATACGAACAAATCAGCCATTTGAACAGCTTGGTTTAAATAACCGCCTGGATTATTCCTAAGATCAAGTACTAACTGTTTCATTCCTTTAGCTTGAAGCTCGTATAAAGCTGTTTTAAGTTCGTCGGTTGTTTTCTCCGCAAATCTCGAAACGCTAACGTACCCGGTATTCTGATCAAGCATTATACTAACATCAACCGAGAATAGCGGTATTTTATCTCTTGTAATTTCATAGTCAAGAAGTTCTTTTATTCCAGGTCTTGAAATTTCGACTTTAACTTTGGTACCGGAAGGACCGCGCAGTTTTTTTCTCACATCCTCATTTGTAATTCCGATTACATCTGTTCCATCAATTTTAACAATTCGATCTCCTGCTAAAATTCCGAGTGCTTCACTAGGTCCGCCGGTTATTGGCGAGACTACAGTAAGCGTATCATTAACAACTTGAAATTCGATTCCTACTCCTTCAAAATCGCCCCTGAATTCTTCTTCAACTGCTTGCATCTGTTTTACGGGAATATAAACAGAGTGCGGGTCTAATTTTGAAAGCATCCCGTTGATTGCCGATTCAACCAACTTATCAACTT
>DAIRET010000274.1:0-2676 GCA_036795455.1 Ignavibacteriaceae bacterium | reverse complement strand
CATTGGTGCAGTTTCAATTCAGGTCCAACAACAATAACTGAACGACCGGAATAGTCAACTCTTTTACCAAGAAGATTTTGACGGAATCTACCTTGTTTCCCTTTAAGCATATCGCTAAGGGATTTAAGAGGACGGTTATTATCGCTTCTAACTGCGCTTCCTCTTCTGGAGTTATCAAAAAGCGCATCAACAGCTTCCTGAAGCATTCTTTTTTCATTTCTTAAGATTACTTCCGGAGCTTTAATGTCAATAAGACGTTTTAATCTGTTGTTACGAATAATAACACGTCTATACAAATCATTCAAATCGCTTGTCGCGAATCTGCCTCCTTCAAGAGGTACGAGAGGTCTTAGTTCCGGCGGAATAACCGGTATATAACTTAAAACCATCCATTCAGGTTTATTCATCGGCTTTCCTTCTCTTTCGCGGAAAGCTTCGATTACTTTCAATCTTTTTAGTAATTCTTCTTTTTTCTGCTGGGAAGTTTCTACCCTTGCCTGTGCACGCAGTTCATTGAATAATTCTTCTACATGAGTTTGTTTTAAAAGTTCTTTTACTGCGTCGCCGCCGATTTTCGCATAAAATTTGTTCGGATCATTATCGGGAAGTTTATCGTTACCGGGAGGTAAAGAGTTTAAAACTTCAAAATACTGGTCTTCCGAGATTAAGTCTTTACGGCTTAAACCGGTTGGACCTGGATTAAGCACAACATACGATTCATAGTAAATGATTCTTTCCAATTCTTTAGTACTAAAACCAAGAATGTTCCCGATTTTTGAAGGTAAAGAACGGAAAAACCAGATATGAACAACCGGAACAGCCAGACCAATGTGTCCCATTCTTTCGCGGCGAACGCTTTTCTGTGTTACTTCAACACCGCATCTATCGCAGATAATTCCTTTATAACGGATTCTTTTATATTTACCGCAATAGCATTCCCAATCTCTTGTAGGACCAAATATTTTCTCGCAGAACAAACCATCTTTTTCAGGTCTAAATGTTCTGTAATTAATAGTTTCTGGTTTGGTAATTTCACCATGAGAACGTGCTAAAACATCATCCGGGCTTGCCAAAGTAATGGTAAGGTTAGTGATATTTTTAATTACATTTTCTTGAGTTCTATATGCCATTTAATTAACTCCTAATTCTTAATTATCAAGTTTAACGTTAATTGATTTTGAGATCGAGCCCCAAACCTTGAAGCTCTTTAATTAATACGTTAAACGATTCCGGTACGTTTGGTTCGGGTAAGTTTTCACCTTTAACAATCGTCTCGTAAACTTTAGACCTACCGGTAACATCATCACTCTTAACGGTTAAAATTTCTTGTAAGATGTGTGAAGCTCCGTAACCTTCAAGAGCCCAGACTTCCATTTCTCCGAATCGTTGTCCGCCGAATTGTGCTTTACCACCAAGCGGCTGTTGTGTAATCAAGGAATATGGCCCGATTGACCTTGCGTGGATTTTATCGTCAACCATATGTCCAAGTTTTAACATATAGATATACCCGGTTGTAACTTTTTGATGAAGTTTTTCACCGGTTCTACCATCATACATATCGGTTTTACTGCCTCTGTCAAGCCCGGCTTTTTCAAGCCATTCTTCAATATTCTCTATTTTCGCTCCATCAAAAATTGGTGTTGCAAACTTAACACCAAGTTTTTTACCGACCCACCCGAGAGCAGTTTCATAAAGCTGCCCGAGGTTCATTCTTGAAGGTACGCCAAGCGGATTAAGGATAATATCCACAGGGGTACCATCCGGTAAGAAAGGCATATCTTCAGCGGCTACAATTTTTGCAACAACCCCTTTATTTCCGTGCCGGCCAGCCATTTTATCACCCACAGCAAGTTTACGCTTTTTAGCCACGTATACTTTGGCAAGTTGAACTATTCCAGGAGGTAATTCATCACCAATCTGTAGTTTAATTTTTTCTCTTTTGAAATCTTCTTCAATATCCGCTAAAACATCAAAATAGTTTTTGAATAATGTTTTAACAAGTGTATTAATCTTTTTGGAATCAAACCAGTTGGTTGTGTAATCCAGCTTTGTAACATCTTCCATTGATGTAAAAGTATTATCTTTTATCATCGTTCCGCTTCTAAGTATTACAGAACCTTCAAGGTCTCTTACTCCTGTTGTTGTTTGTCCCAGGGTAATTTTCGCTAATTTTCCAACCAGCTTTTGATAATGCGCAGAAAGCCTTTGACGATGAGTAGCTTCTATTGCTTCAAGCTGTTTCTTTTCCGATTTTTTAGAATCCTGCTCTTTTTTCCGTTTACTGAAAAGCCTTGTTTTAATAACCGTTCCGTACAATCCGGGAGGCGCTTTAAGAGATGCATCTTTTACATCTCCGGCTTTATCTCCGAAAATTGCCCGTAAAAGTTTCTCTTCAGGAGTAGGATCACTTTCTCCTTTCGGAGTAATTTTCCCAATTAGGATATCGCCTTCTTTAACTTCGGCTCCGACTCTAATAATTCCGTATTCATCCAGGTTTCTTACTGCTTCTTCACTTACATTCGGAATTTCACGCGTAAGTTCCTCTTCACCGCGTTTTGTTTCTCTAACTTGTAGTTCAAATTCTTCAATATGAATTGAAGTAAATGAATCGTTAGCAACCAATTTTTCACTTACAACAATAGCATCCTCAAAGTTGTAACCTCTCCAAGGCATAAA
>DAIRET010000073.1:0-13531 GCA_036795455.1 Ignavibacteriaceae bacterium | reverse complement strand
GAAAGTTCTGTCTCAAGTAAATCTTTTATTAATGTAGACCTTACGTTTAATAATGACGGAACAGTTACCTACAAACAGCGCGTAGGGAAAAATAAAACCACATGGGATTCATGGTCTGCCCCTGTTACGGTTCCCGCATCTTTTTTAGCTCCTAACGGAATTATTTTTATTGCTAAAGGGAATGTTACAATGCGTGGTGTTGTTAACGGGCAATATACAGTTGTAACAGGTAAACAGGGAGGTGATGGAATGGGGAATGTTTACATTGATAATAGTATTACTTACAAAACCGATCCACGAACTAATCCCGCTTCTTCGGATATGCTGGGAATTGTTGCCGATGAAGATATAACTGTTACTTATAACAACTCCAGGGGAGACATTGATATTCATGCCTCAATGTACTCTCAAAATTCAGGGTTGATTGTTGAAAATTATTCAAGTTATTCGACAATACGCAATATGAGAATACTTGGTGGAATTATTGGAACCGATGCATATGCCACCGCCGACTACTCCTCTTCTACCGGATTACCAATTAGAGGATACAGGTTTATCCATAAATTTGACAAAAGGTTTTTAGTAGGAGCACCTCCAAAGTTCCCTACCACAACAGGATTTGAAATAGTTTCCTGGTATGAATAAGAACTAAAACCTACTTCTTTCCGCCAAAAAAAATATCATGTTAAAGAATTCACTGAATTTTGATTTCTTCAAAAGATGGGGTATCTTTAAAGAGCAAATTTTCACTTAATAACTTCAAATTGATTGAAAGGATACTTATGAAGATATTTAGTCTTGTTACCGTAATGCTGTTTTCAGCAATGTTACTATTTACAGGATGCAAAAAAGAAGCAGAAAAACCGGAAGTCCCGGCAGAGCAGCCGAAAGTTGAACAACCGCAGGCTCCAGAACCTGAACAGGTTGCCGAAAGAGTACCCGATTTAAAAGGTACCTGGAAAGGAACATTCTACAATAAATCCATGACACTATTCATTGGTGAACAAATTCAAAAAGAATTCGAGGGTGAAACAACCGTAAACTGGGCAAAACCTTTAACTATGAAAGTAAAGGGTTCTTTTAATCCTGAAACAGGCAGGATGACTTTCGCAGACCAATCCTCAACAAAAGATGCAGGTACCTATGAGGGAACACTATCTGCTGATTATACAACTTTCACCGGGAAATTTACTCTTAACAGCGGTGGTAAAAAATTTGATGTTAAACTATCACTTAAATAATCCTAAGGAAATAAAAAAATGAAAAAACTATTATTAATACCTGCATTATTGCTGTTCGGGCTTCTGATTACTTCTTGCGATGAAGAAACAACAAGTCCCGAAACAAGCGGCACAAACAAAGGCTCAATCTTTGTTTCATCAACACCTACCGGAGCCCAAATATGGGTGAACGGCAGCAACACCGGTAAAATAACCCCGGATACAGTTAAGAATTTAGATTCCGGTTTTGTTAACATTACTCTTAAGTTGACAAATTATAAAGATACAACCTTCTCCAGAGAAATTTTACCCAATTTCACTAGTAGTGTATTTATTCAAATGAGTCAACCACCAATTTATGAAGTTAGTTACTCAAACATTCAACTTTATGAACAAGCATCTTCAAGTTTTAGCGGTTTGAACCTTGCAACAGGTGCGCGTGTAAATTCAAGTGCCGCCGATGCTGACATTTTCCTTGAAACCGTTGAATTGAAAAGCCAGGATCAAAGAACTCCATCGGTATCAAACCCGAGAGTTACTTACTTTAATAACTCCCCGGCATCAACTAACTTACTTGATGGAGTTGCTTCAAGTATTTTCTCTTCAGCGACCTGGGGTAAGTCAAAATCCAGAAGTGCAACAACTTACAGCTTCCTCTACACAAAAGATGGAAACTATGTAAAGTTGAAATGCGTAAACTATGGTGGAGCAACCGGTCCGTCAGACCCGGATAGATGGGTAGTTGTTAGCTATAAGTACAACCAAACTGTTGGTGATACAAGATTTACGACGAATTAATCGTTCTTAAAACAATTAATGAAAAAGACGAACCGCATGGTTCGTCTTTTTCGTTTTAAAGTATTCTAATGCTTTTATGAATCTATTTCTGGATTCCTCTGTACCAATCACTTGATGATTCGAGTAGTTTGTTCAATCTGTTCACTAAATTGTGAGGATCGGTCAATGTTCCTTCCAACAATAAAGCGGATTCATAAAGCTGCTCGGTAACAGTAACAATGTATTCATCATTACTGTCTTTTTTGAATATCTCAAGCAAGTTTCTAATCAGTCTATTGTCGGGATTGACTTCAAATATTTTTTTCTGAGGTGCAGTATCTTTGTTTGTCATTCTCAATATCTTCTGCATTGAAGAAGAGATTCCGTCGTCGGGACTAACAATACACGATGAGCTTCCGATCAATCTTTTTGATATTTTCACCTCGGTTACTCTATCACCGAGAATTAATTTCATTTTTGAAAGAAGACTATCAAGATGTTTTTCATCGGACTTTTCAAGTTTCTCGAATTCTTTTTTCTTCTCTTCAACATCCTTAAACTTCTCAAGGTTTTTCATTTCAACTGTTTCAGCAGACTTGAATTCGTAATCTTTATACTTCCTTAACGAGCCAAAAATGAATTCGTCAACCGGATCGTAAACATAAAAAACTTCGATTCCCTTACTCTTAAAAATTTCAATATGCGGATCAAGTTCAATCGAATCGCGGCTGCTTCCGAAAAGATAATAAATCTCTTTCTGCCCGTCTTTCATCCGGCTTACATAATCCGCAAATGAAGTCAACTCATCTTTATTTGAATGCGTAGATGAATTGAACCTTAGCAGTTCCATGTATTTATCCATATTCATGAAGTCGCCGTAACCGAGTTTGAAAACCTTTCCGTGTTCCTTCCAGAATTCAGCATACTTTTCCGGTTCGTTCTTTCCTTTATCGATTAAATAAGAAAGCAACTGCCCGGTAACGCTTGATGCAATCTTCATAAAGATTGAATTATCCTGCAGTGTTTCGCGTGATATGTTGAGCGGTAAATCTTCCGAATCAACAACACCTTTAACAAAACTGAGATATTCCGGCAGTAAGTCTTTATTCTTATGTTGTATTAATACTCTTCTTACATAAAGGTCAAGTCCATAATTCTCTCTATTCATCCAAAAGAAATCCTGGTTTTTCTTCGGAATGTAAAGCAGGGCATTAAACTGAATCGGGGCATCGACCGATTTATGAATAATATCCATCGGCTCATCCGAATCGTAAGATAGGAATTTATAAAACTCGCTGTACTGCTCTTTTGTGATTGAGCTTTTCGGTTCTCTCCATACAGCACCTATCGTATTAATTTTCTCTTTTTCAAGATAGATAGGAAATGAAATGAAGTTCGAATGCTTTTTGATAACGCTTTCAAGTTTATACTTCTCGGCAAATTCCGAAGCATCGTCTTTAAGAAATATTTCTATTGTTGTACCACGTTTGATTTTTTCTTTGAGCTCGGCGATTTCATAATCACCCAATCCGTCTGATTTCCAGAGTACTGCCGGTTCTTCTTCTTTAAACGATTTTGTTTTTATAACAACTTCTTTTGCCGCCATAAAAACAGAATAGAAACCTACTCCGAACTTTCCGATTATGTTGTTAGCATCATCTTTGTTTTCCTGAATATTTTTCAAAAACTCGGCAGAGCCTGATTTCGCAATCGTTCCGATATTCGAAATCACTTCATCCTTTGTCATACCGATACCGGTATCAATTACTCTAAGTATCTTCTTCTTTTCATCAAATTCAATTTTGATTTCATAAGGAAGTTCTTTGTCCGCAATAGTTGTACCGCGGTTCGATTCAAAGCGAACTTTATCAAGCGCATCCGAAGCGTTGGAAATTAATTCGCGTAAGAATATCTCCCTGCTTGTATAAAGTGAATGGACAAGTATGTCAAGTAGTTGTTTTACTTCAGCTTTAAATTGATAGGTTTGTTTACCGGGTTGATTTTCACTCATTTATTTCTCCAATATTTTTCTTAATAAAATAAAAACAGAGCCGGAATATAAGCAATCTGCTTTAATCCCGGCTCCTTAAAATTCTTAATCAATTTGAGCACTTCATTATAAGTAAATATAAATTAGCGGTTATTAATTAATCTTTATACTTATCTCTTTCGGTTTTGCTTCTTCGGCTTTCGGTATTGTAACTGTTAATTGCCCATCGCTGAAATCAGCAGAGATTTTATCATCTTGAATTTTTTCGGGTAAATCGAAAGAGCGGTAAAATCTTCCGTATGCTCTTTCAACACGGTGATATTTGTAGTTCTCGGATTCTTCCTCATTCTTACGTTCGCCGCTGATAGCGATTTTATAATTTGAGTAAGAAATTTTTACATCCTCTTTTTTCAGCCCGGGCAAATCCAATTTCAGTTTGAAGTTTTCTTTATCCTCATAAATATCAGCCAGCGGCATCCAGATTGCATTTTCATATTCTTCGTTTGATTGCTCTCGCTCGCCAAATCCAAACTGTTTATCAAATGAGTTGAAAAGCCTGTTGAATTCTCTTTCCATATTTAATAAATCTCTTACAGGATTAAATCTAATAATAGCCATTGTAACCTCCTTTTAAAATTGTTTTTGAAATAGCCGGAGCATTTGCCCCGGCTTGTTGAATTTTAGTTTACTTTTATTTCTATTTCTTTTGGTTTAGCTTCTTCAGCTTTCGGAACGGTGATTGTTAAAGCACCATCCTTGAATTCAGCTTCAATTTTGTCTTCCTTAATTTGCTGCGGAAGTGTGAACGAACGGTAATAGCTGCCGTATGTTCTTTCGATTCTGTGGAGCCTGGAGTCTTTCGATTCTTTTTCCTGCTTCCTTTCACCGCTGATAGAAAGCGTTCCGTTTACAAAAGATATTTTAACATCTTCTTTTTTGACTCCGGGAATGTCAAGTTTGAATACGTAATTATCTTTTGTTTCGACTATGTCAGTCAACGGCATCCAGGATGCATTTTCAAGTTCGTCGTCCAGTTCCTTTTTGAAACCGAATCTTCCGGTTAAAGCGTTAACCATTCTGTTGAACTCTTTTTCAACATTCAAGAGTTCACGTGACGGATTCCATTTTACGAGTGACATAAATACAGCCTCCTTTCAGATAATTAATTAACTATTTAATGTCTATTGTTCTTGGTTTCATTCTGTCGTGCTTGGGCAACTTTATACTCAACTGCCCGTTTTCAAAGTTTGCTTCGATCTTCTCGGAATCAACTCCGTCGGAAATACGGAATTTGCGGAAGTAGTTACCGCTTAACGATTCTCTGAGAATATACTTCCCTTCATTTTCACGGTTATTAACAAAACCGGAAATTGTAAGTAGATTGTTTGCAACGTTTATTTTCAGATTTTCTTTGCTAACACCCGGCATATCTGCAACGATGAAAAAATCATTTTCTGCTTCATAAATATTAACTGCCGGGCATATTAAAACCTGGTTATCGAATTCATTATTTTGAATTGCATTCTCTTTAAGATTCTGAACTTCTTGTGTATTTGTCATTTTACTTTTCCTTTGTTTTATTTTTTAATTTCTGTTTCAAATCACTGAAATAACTATATAAAACTCCGTGCCAAAACTGATAAGGGATGCTAACTCACTAAATTATAATGTTTTAGTTTGACTTTCTGTTTCTTAATTGCAAAGCATAATTTTTGACAGCGTAATTGCAAGATTGGCATTTAGAAGAAATGTTGTCATTTCAAGCGGAAAATTCGGCAGAAAGTTTTGTCCTCCCTAAATATTTTTTCATTTTTTGTAATGAGCCGCATCCATTTATTTTTGCTTTAAAATACTTGTCCCGTAAATCACACTAATTTATTCTTTTTTGTTAATTTTGAGGCAGAGTTTTTCATCATTATAAATCATAGGAAAAAAATGAAATACAAAAGAGCGGCAGGGATTTTATTGCATCCTACATCACTTCCGGGAAGATTCGGTATCGGTGATTTAGGTCCAAATTCTTTTCGGTTTATAGACTTTCTTGAAGCTGCCGGACAAACATTGTGGCAGGTTTTTCCGTTAGGACCTACAGGCTACGGCGATTCCCCTTATCAATGCTTTTCCGCATTTGCAGGAAACCCGCTTCTGATAAGCCCCGAATCACTTTTTGAAGAAGAATTGCTTGATGAGTTACACATCAGCAATGTCCCCTCTTTTGACAATACTAATATTGACTTCGGAATGGTGATAGAATACAAAGGACAATTACTTAAAAAAGCCTTCCATGTTTTTAAGAAAAAAAGAGGGAAAGATGTCAAAGAAGCTTTCGAAGAGTTTTGCACCGAACAGGCTGAATGGCTTGATGACTATTCTCTATTTATGGCTGTAAAAGATTTCCATGGCGGCGAACTATGGACGCAGTGGAATGAAGATATTGCACTAAGAAAGAAAGGTGCAGTCGCAAAATGGACTCAAAAACTTGAAGACGATGTTATGTATCATAAATTCCTTCAATTCAAGTTTTTCTCCCAATGGAAAAAGGTTAAAGAGTACGCAAATTCCAAGAATATTAAAATAATCGGTGACCTGCCGATATTTATTGCATATGATAGTGCGGACTTATGGGCAAATAAAAATTTATTCTCCGTTGATGAAACCGGTAAACTATTAACGGTTGCCGGAGTTCCACCGGATTATTTCAGTAAGACCGGGCAGCTCTGGGGGAATCCATTATATAGATGGGATGAGATGGAAAAGGATGAATTCCTTTGGTGGAGAAAAAGAATCAGCAGTTTACTTGAACTTGTTGATATTATCCGGATTGATCATTTTCGGGGATTTGAAGCATACTGGGAAATTCCCGGAGATGCCCCGACTGCAGAAACAGGGGAATGGGTTAAAGCACCTGGACATAAATTCTTCGCTACAGTTCAGAAATATCTTGGCGATGTACCCATTATAGCTGAAGATTTGGGAGTGATAACAAAAGAAGTTGTTGAGCTGCGGGACGCTTTTGATTTTCCCGGAATTAAAATTATGCAGTTTGCATTTGGAACCGGAATGGAGAAAAAATTCCTTCCGCATAATTATATTCAAAACTGTGTTGTTCATACTGGCTCGCACGATAATGATACTACTCGTGGTTATTTTGATTCTGCAAAAACACAGGATAACGATATTTATTCTTTTGCTCAAAAATATTTAAACTACCAGGGGAATGATATTGTTTTCGAACTAATCAGAACGGCTTATGCTTCTGTAGCGAATATGGCAATTATTCCGATGCAGGATGTTCTTAATCTCGGAACGGAAGCAAGAATGAACTTCCCAGGCAAACTTGGAGGGAATTGGTGCTGGCGATTTAAATGGTCGCAAGTTTCACCCGACATGGCGCGTATTTATAAACAGCTTACAGAGCTTTACGAAAGACCGCCTAAAGAACACTAATTGTTTCACTTAATTGAGGTGTACCATGCTGAATATTTTTAATAGGAATGATGACAATGATTATGAATCAACCGGTCATTCCCCGATAGATGATGAAAAGAAAGTTCAAATTGCTACATGTGCTTTGTTCATCGAAATAGCTAAAGCCGACTACGACTTTGCTGTTGAAGAACGGGAAAAAATAATTGCTTTTATGAAGAAGTGTTTTAATCTTGACGACAACGAAGTGCTTGAGTTAATGAAACTTGCCGAAAAGAAAGTTGATGAAAGCGTTAGTATTTACGAATTCTCTGCCGTAATTAATAAACACTTCAGCGATAAAGATAAATTTGATTTGATGAAGAATCTTTGGAAGCTGATATATGTTGATAACAGTCTTCACATGTATGAAGATAATATGATCAAAAAAATCGGCGGTACGCTTAACTTTAGCCATAAGCGGATAATTGAAGCAAAGATGCTCGTTAGAGAAGAACTTGGTTTATAACCAAAGAATAGCGGAACGATCTTTTACACGTTCTTCTTTTATTGCGGAATTACCTAAGTAGGATCTTCCAGGTGATGTTCTTCGACAATTATCAATATCATTCAATCATAAGTAACAGTATGAAGATAAAATATTTAAGTTTTCTTTTAGTTCCTTTTCTTTTAGCAGTAAACGGGTGTATTACGCCCGAAACTACTTCGCCGGATACGAATGCTCCTTTCAACCCGCAACCTTCAAGCGGTGAAGGGAATATTCAACTTGCCGTTACGCTTGCATGGGAAAATAACTCAACCGATACTTATGATGTATACTTCGACACTAAAAATCCCCCGGCGAAAGTTATCGTTAATGACACTACTTCTAATTCAGTTGTTGTTACGGGACTTTCATATTCAATTACTTACTATTGGAAAGTAGTTGCAAAGTCTACTTCAGGTAAAACTAAACCCGGTCCTGTATGGCATTTCACAACAAAAGATCAGATTTCAAATACTCCGGGGTATAAATTAACAAACCATCTAATTGAAACCCGCTACCCGTGTTTTGTAAATATAATGTTCCAGGTTACTGATATGGACGGCTTCGGTGTAAAAAACTTTACCAAAGATGATTTCATAATTAAGGAGAATTATCAAACAATTTCTCCTACGGAATCGGCTTTAAACATCCGTCAAAAGGACGCTGTTCCTTACACACTGAAAACCGTATTAATGATAGATAACAGTTCAAGCGTTGCTGCCGATCTTGAAACAATAAAATCCTCTGCAATTACTTTGATAAATTCCATTGTTCCCAAACAAGAAATCGCAGTTTACAAATTTTCCGAAAGTATAGTTAAGGTTCAGGATTTTACAACCGACAGAACCATACTTACTTCGGCAATTAATTCGATTGATGTCGGTTTCCCATCAACAAATTTATATGGAGCAGTAATTACAGGGGTATCTTTGTGGGAAGAGTTTTATAACCTCAACGATATTCAGCAAGGTTTTATGTTGCTCATAACAGACGGAAGGGATACACAGAGTTCTCACACATTAAGCGAAGCATTGAGCAAAAGAGGGAATAAAAAAATCTTTACTATCGGGCTTGGTAACGAAATTGACCCGGAAGCCTTGAGTATACTCGGGAATGCAGGTTTCGTTTCGATTAATGATGTTACTCTATTATCGCAAAAGTTTACTGAAATTCAGAAGCAAATTGATGATTATGCCAACAGCTTTTATTTATTGAATTACATGAGTCCTAAACGCGGTAATCAAAACCATACTTTACAGCTCTCGTTAAAAGACAATCCTTACTCCGGCAGCGGCTCAATACTAAACGGTCAGTTCAATAGCGCAGGATTTGCTTCGGCAGCAAATGGAATTTTTATTAATGTATCAAACGAGAAACCCAATGGTATTGATACAGTTTATCTCCGAAATAACGAGGGATATAGCGTGCTTGCCGAATCTTTTATGGCGATAAATATGCCGGTGTTTGAATGGAGCAGCGATAACAGTAGTGTGGCTGTTGTTTTTCCCGATCCGATAATTAATTCGAGAGCAGACATAGTAGCCGTTGGAGAGATTAACTCTTCAACAACGATAAAGGTAAAGGATATAAATAATTCATTGGAAAAAGAGATTCTTGTTTTAGTAACCGGCAAGAACTACTATAATCAGATATTCGATGCCGGAGTTATTCCCTATAATTGGTCAACAGGCGGAGAGACGAAATGGAATATAACTTCGGAGACTAAAGTAAAAGGAGAGCACAGCGCAAAGTCGGGAAGTATCAGTAATAATCAGACTTCTTATTTACGTGCTTCATATAATGTTCCTGCTGGTAGTAACATTAATGTTTCGTTTTACCGAAAAGTTTCATCGGAAGAGAACTTTGACGAGCTGCTTTTTTATGTTAATGATGTAAAAATTGCCTCTTGGAGCGGAGATACTGGTTGGGAAAAATTCACTTACCAGGCTGTTTCAAGTTCTTCCATTCTTGAATTAAAATGGATCTATAAGAAAGACGACAAAAACAAAAGCGGTTCGGATTGCTGCTGGATTGATGATGTCAATATAAGCTGGTAATTAAAAATTTTTTACCGGAATTGAATAGTCATTACTTCAATACTTTTAATAAAAAAGCAACAACAACATCGACAACTTTATCCTGCCACGGATCAAAAAGCCAGAATGTATGGGGTGTATTCTCAAAGGTATGAACTTCCGAATAAATGCCGTGCTTTTCCATTATTGCGATTGCCTCAACTCTTCCCGCATGAAATCTTGGTATTGAGCTATTAATAAAAAGCATCGGGGGAGTGTTTTGACCAATATAATTTAAAGGAGAAGCATCCCTCCATATTTGTGGATTTTCCTTATACGAATAACCGAGCCACATTTTTCCAGATGATGGTTTTGATTGAATTGTGTCTTTCCCGCTTTCCGAAGGAGTTGTCATATCCAGAACGCCGTCTATATCAACAATTGCCGTTACTTTAGTATTATAATTTACCGAAAATTTCTCCGCATCATCCGAAACTCCTACCAGTGATGCCAACTGCCCTCCTGCTGACTGTCCCATCAATACAATCTTTGCGGTATCAATAAAAAACCTTTCCCCGTTTTCTTTGAGAAACTTGATCGCATTTTTTATATCCTTTACTGCTACAGGGAACAAAGCTTCTGTTGATAAACGATACTCAACGGTTGCCACAACAAAATTATGCTGAGCCAATTTTGAAGCAATAGCGTGTTCCATTTCTTTGCTTCCTGAACGCCACCCTCCACCGTGAATTATTATAATAAGGGGTAGCGGTTCATTGATTTCGCCCGGCATTAAAATATCAAGAAAAAGCCTTCGTCCATTTTCTTCAGAATACTCAATGTTCTTTTCTAAAGAAATTCCATCGCTTACTTTTGAAGGGAGTGCAAACGGAAATTCTTTTTTAATTTTCTGATAAGCGGAGTTCAGAGTAAAAGAGGTATCCTTTTCATCAGAAAAAAAGGACTGGGCAGACATGGATATAGAAAAAAGAAGTAGAAGAATTAGTTTATTCATTTTTAGTTAAATTATAACAAAGGTTAACTCAAATGTAATAAAAAACCCTCATAATCGTTACGAATATGAGGGTTATAGTGACCCCTAGGGGATTTGAACCCCTGTTACCGCCGTGAAAGGGCGATGTCCTAACCACTAGACGAAGGGGCCTTGTAGTTAAAATTTCTGTTCGAAAAATCGGTATATTTTTTTACTTAAAAAAGAACAATTTATTCCCCTTGAACTATAATATTTTTTGGGGTGAGCAAAGGGATTTGAACCCTCGACCCTCAGGGCCACAACCTGATGCTCTAACCAACTGAGCTATGCTCACCATGTAAACTGCCGTACGCCCGAGTGGACTCGAACCACTAACCCTCAGCTTAGAAGGCTGATGCTCTATCCGGTTGAGCTACGGGCGCATAAACACTGGTTGTCTACTATTAAAACTTCTTTTTGTCGGATAGCTTGTCCTCCCTAAGCGGAGAACCTGCGACCTTCCCGATTCCATCGGGACGCGATGAACCGACCAATCTCCGTTTTTCAAATTAAAGAACATTCTTTTTGTCGGGGCGGCAGTCCGCCTCAGGCGGAGAACCTGCGACCTTCCCGATTCCATCGGGACGCGATGAACCGACCAATCTCCGTTTTTCAAATTAAAGAACATTCTTTTTGTCGGGGCGGCAGGATTTGAACCTGCGACCTCCTGCTCCCAAAGCAGGCGCGATGAACCGGGCTACGCTACGCCCCGAATAACAATTCTAATGCTTCCTTTTCGGTATTTGAACAAGAAACTTTATGAAATTGGGATTACAAATATATGATTTGAATAATTAATTACCAATTCTCCGCAAATAATTTTTCTTTCACTTTTATCTGTGGTAAATTTGCCGAAACAAAAGTTATTATTATGTCCCTTAGCTTTTACTTAATAAAAAGATATATTTTCTCTAAAAAAGACTCCCGGAGTCTCTCTTTCTTCTCTTTTATTGCAGTTTCGGGAATTGCAATTGGAGTTTCAGTTCTGATAATCGCTTTAAGCGTTCTAAAGGGATTTGAAAAAATACTTACCGAAAAATTGATTAATCTTGATTCGCACATACAGATTACAGGCTTTAGTAATAATCCTCTCCCCGATTATAATTCTACGATGCCGGAAATCCGGCATTTGATGGAAGGTGAGTACAACCAGATTAAACCGTATGTATTAAACCTGGCAATTGTTAAAAACAAACGGATCAACGAGGGAATTACTATTAAAGGCGTTATGCCGGATTATTTCGCCGGTTTGTCATCGTACGTGATGGTTGAAGGGAATTCATTTCTTGAAGAAGCTCAAGAAAATAAACAAATAATCATCGGTAGAAGTCTTTCGGACAAACTTAGAACTAAAGCAGGGGATGAAATCACTCTGTTTGCATTAAAGGAAAACAAAATCCCGGACGCAAATAATCTGCCGGCAATAGAAAAATTTGTTGTGTCGGGAATCTTCCAAAGCGGGCTTGCTAAATATGACAATGCTTTTGCTTATATAAATATAAACACAGCCCAGGAACTTTTCGGGTTAAAAGACAAAATCAATGGGTATGAGATTAAAATAAATGATGTAAGCAAAATTGATAGTCTTGCAAATGTATTGCAGGAGAATCTCCGGTATCCCCACTACGTGCGTACTGTCTATAAAATATATAAACACATTTTTACATGGATAGAATTGCAAAAAAAGCCGATCCCGATTGTGTTGGGATTAATTATAATAGTGGCGGTATTCAACATAATCAGCACTTTATTAATGCTTGTTCTTGAAAAAATGAACAGTATCGGCACCTTGAAATCCATGGGAGCTACACGTAAACAGATAATAAAAATATTTTTATACCAGGGTGTTTTTCTTGGATTTGTTGGCGTTCTTGCCGGCAATCTTCTTTCTTATCTTTTGTTGGTTTTACAGTTAAAGTTTAATATTATCACGCTTCCGGCAGAGATATATTTTACTTCAACCGTACCGATACTAATTGAGCCATTCACCTTTGTACTCGTTTCAGTAATTGCGTTTGTTTTATCGGTTCTATCTTCTTTATTACCAAGCTACATTGCATCAAGGTTAAACCCGGTTTCAACATTGAGGTTCGCATAATGAAGATTGAACGGCTAATCGCGCTCCGTTATTTGTTTTCGGGACACAAGATTAATTTTATCACCATTATCTCCTACTTATCAATGATCGGGATTGCAATAGGCGTTGGTGCTCTTATTGTTGTGCTTGGTGTGTTCAATGGATTCAGTAGTCTTGTTACCTCTTACCTTGTAAGTTTTGATCCTCATTTACGAATTGAATCTATCTCCGATAACGCGAAGGAAAAACTTGAATCGGTTGAAAAGTTACTCAAATCAAATAATATTACAAATTATACTCCTTTTGTAAACGGGAAAGTCCTTGCAGTGCAAGACAAAATTATTCAGGTCGTTGAGTTAAAGGGAATTGATGAAGAAAATGGGAAAAGCGTATACGGATTTGACCAGACAGTTTTTTACGGTTCATCCGATATAAAAGCAGAAGGAAATATTCCCAAATTAATTATA
>DAIRET010000072.1:0-13585 GCA_036795455.1 Ignavibacteriaceae bacterium | reverse complement strand
AACGGGAATCGAAGCTGGCGGTAAAACCGGGTTAACTGCCGTAGTAACAGCTTTATTATTTCTTCTGGCGTTGTTTCTCGCTCCGTTTTTTACAAGTATTCCATCATTTGCATACGGACCATCATTAATTATAGTTGGGCTGTTGATGATGTCCCCGATTACAAAATTAAATTTCAGCGAATTGAGCGATGCAATACCGGTTTTTACAATTATAGTATTAATGAGTTTTACATTTAATCTCGGGATTGGAATGACCGCAGGATTTGTTCTTTTCCCAATATTTAAAATTATGTCCGGAAAAGCAAACGAGGTCAATATCGGGTTGTGGATACTGGCATTTTTATCTTTATTATTTTTTATCTTTTACCCTTATTAATTACAATTTGAAAGCACACTATGAACCATAAAGCAGGTTATGCAGCAATAATAGGAAAACCGAATGTCGGGAAATCTACATTGATGAATGCACTGTTGGGAGAAAAAATCTCAATTACAACAAGTAAACCGCAGACTACAAGGAAGCGTATTCTCGGCATTTTATCCGAAGAGAACTACCAGGTTATCTTTATCGATACACCGGGAATTCTTAATCCCAAATATCTGCTCCAGGAAAAAATGATGGAACATGTTATCGCATCTGTTGAGGATTCCGATGTTTTATTGGTTCTAATAGATATTTCGGAAGACCCTGAAGGGAAAGCCACTCTGGAAAATGAAAGTGTGAAAACTGTTCTTGAAAAATCAAAACTTCCGAAGATACTTGTCTTAAATAAAGTTGATCTATCAAACGATATTAAGGTAAAAAGCCTGATAGCTGTATTGGAAAAGAAGGGGATATTCAATAATATTATTCCTGTGTCGGCATCGCTTGGTTTTAATATTTTGGGAGTAAAGAATACAATTATTGAATACATCCCGGAACATCCGAAGTATTACCCCGATGATATTTTGTCGAATGAAAACGAAAGATTTTTTACTGCAGAAATTATAAGAGAAAAAATACTCGGATTTTACAAGGAGGAGATTCCTTATAGCTGTGAAGTTGTTGTTGAAGAGTTTAAAGAAAGACCTGATGAAAAAGATTATATACTCGCAAACATCTATGTTGAGCGTGATTCGCAAAAAAAGATTATCATAGGGAAGGAAGGAAGTGCAATTAAAAAAATAGGCTCAGCAGCACGCAGGGATATTGAAAGTTTTCTGGGAAGAGGAGTTTTTCTTGAACTGCGTGTTAAAACAAAAGAGAATTGGCGTTCAAGCGAGCAGATGATGAAATACTTCGGCTATTCTAAACCGAAAGAATAAAATGAATATCAGTTTCATAGAATGAGAAACAGGATTAAACTAATAGCAGAAGGAGCACTTCTGTTGAATGCGTTAATTTGGGGAGGCACTTTTGTTATTGTTAAATCGGCATTAACGGATTCTTCGCCGATGATGTTTGTTGCTGTCAGGTTTACAATTTCCACATTGATATTATTACCGTTTGCTTATAAAAGTTTGTCCGGACTAAGTAAAAGATCGGTAATGGATGGATTTAATTTGGGTGTTCTGCTTCTTGTAGGGTTTGTTTTACAAACAATCGGTTTAAAGTACACAACTGCGATAAAATCAGCTTTCATTACGGGAACGTTTGTAGTTTTCACCCCGATTTTTCAAACCATTATTGAGAAGAAATTCCCCTCATTGGCGAATATCGCCGGTATTCTGTTTGTTATTGTTGGGATAATATTTTTATCAAGCGGGGAAGATTCGGTATTTGAAATATTCTTTGAAATCGGGGCGAGTTTTAATTTCGGTGATTTTCTTACTCTGCTCTGTGCCGTTTTTTACGCTTTGTATATCGTTTATCTTGATATTATCAGTCGTAGAAATGAATTCAAATACCTTGCTTTTTCCCAGATTGCTGTTACCGCAGTTCTCGGTTTTGCCGCTGCATTTACTTTTTCAGCTTTCGAGTTAGAGGGAATACAATTTCAATTAACTGATAACCTAATACTTGCATTGGCTTACACGTCTATTCTTGCAACTGTAATTACACTTTTACTCCAAACCAGGTATCAAAAAGAAGTAACTCCAACACGAGCGGGATTAATATTCTCAATGGAGCCGATTTTCGCCGCTGTATTTGCATATATTGTTCTTACCGAAGTGTTGTCTTATTTGGGAATTATCGGGTGTATTTTTATCTTTACGGGTGTTTTGATATCCGAATTATTAACGAAAGATTAAACTTTAATATGGCTTCACATTTAACAAGAGCAGAAATTATTTTAGGTGGAGTTGTTCAAGGTGTAGGTTTTAGATACTTCGTACTGAGAAGTGCCTCGGCTCTCGGATTAAAAGGCTATGTTAAAAATCTTCCATCCGGTGAAGTATTTACTTTGGCGGAAGGAGAGAAAGGGTTGATACATGAATTGTATGAACAATTAATTATCGGTTCTTCATTTTCAAGGGTTACAAAACATGCAATTAATTGGTATTCTTTTCAAAACGAATTCACATCATTTGAGATACGACATTGAATAATTTCAGAATAGGACAGGGATTTGATGTTCACAAGTTTTCCGAAGATAGAGACCTATTTATCGGCGGTGTAAAAATCCCTTTTGAAAAAGGTTTACTCGGTCATTCGGACGCAGATGTGCTGCTCCATGCAATTTGCGATGCAATGCTTGGGGCTCTTGCTTTGGGTGATATTGGTATTCATTTCCCGGATACAGATCAGAGTTATAAAAATATCGACAGTAAAATACTGCTTGATAATGTTTATACGTTGATTAAAAGTAAAGGCTATGAAATAGGGAATATTGATTCGACTCTGTTATTACAAAGACCGAAAATTTCTTCATTTATTCCAAAAATGATTGAAGTTATTTCGAACCTATTGAGTATTGATAAAGAGCAAGTTTCAATTAAAGCAACAACAACAGAGAAACTCGGATTTGTCGGCAGGGAAGAAGGAGTTGCAGCTATGGCAACGGTTTTATTATTTAAACACGGAGAATAATGTTCGAAGAAATTCTTAATTCAATGTCAACCTTCAACCCGTTGTGGGTTTATATAGTATTGTTGGTTATCCCTTTTGTAGAAAATATTTTTCCCCCGTCACCAAGCGATTTTATTGTAGTACTCGGCGGGACGTTGATTGTAACAAAAACAGTCAGCTTTATTCCCTCACTTATTTTAACGACAATCGGAAGTGAAATCGGGTTTTTAACTTTATATTTCCTTGGTTCGCAAACTGATAAAAGACTTGTAAGAAAAGGGAAAGTAAAATTTATTTCTATAGAAGCACTCGAAAAAGCTGAAGAGTGGTTCACAAAGTACAGATTCTTTATTATTCTGTTCAACCGCTTTATTCCCGGGATTCGTTCGGTAATTTCTTTTTTTGCTGGACTGAGTGAACTTGAATTTAAAAGAACATTAATCCTTTCAACAATTAGTGCGGTAATGTGGAATTTAATCCTGCTCGGACTTGGAATATTCTTTGCTGAGAACCTGCAATTTGTTGATTACATTTTAAGAACTTATACTACAATAGTTTTTTCTATTTTGGGATTAGGTGTGGCAGTGTTTCTAATTAAATATTTCATTTCAAAAAGAAAGGCTAAACAGAATTGAAACTTCCTTTCTTTAAATCGATATTGACACCGGGAGAAAAAAAATCGAGAAGGCAACAAAGATACCTGCTTCTTTTGAGCGGGTTACTTCTTGCCGTTTCATTTCCACCTTTTCCATTCCCGTATTTAATCTTTTTTGCGTTAGTCCCATATCTCTTTGTAATTGAAAAACGGACAGAGTTAAACGAAATAAACAAGGCGACATACCTGATGGGTTTCGTGTTTTCGTTGCTAACAATCTATTGGGTAGGTGCATTTACTGAAGGGAAAGACCCTTTTTTAATGATTGCAGGCGGAGTATTACTTTTTTTTAACCCGCTTTTATTTCTAATTCCATCTACTTTGTATTACCTGGCAAGAAAGTTTATCGGGGCAAAGATAGCATTCTTCATATTCCCGTTTTTCTGGGTTACTTATGAATACCTTTACATGATTACCGACATCCGTTTCCCGTGGCTTGTACTTGGAAACGCTTTACCTTACTTTACACATTACATTCAAATTGCTGATCAGGTGGGGGCGACAGGATTATCGCTTTTTATTCTTTTCGCTAATGTTTTTATTTATAAAGGAATTATAAATTACAATATCAAGAAGGTTTCAAGTTATGTCTATTTTACGTTAGCCGCTTTGATTATTGTCTTCCCGTTAGTTTACGGTTCATCCGTGTTGAACAACTATAAGCCGGCTGATAAAAAAGTTAAAGTCGGATTAATCCAACCCAACCTTGATCCCTACGAAAAATGGAATGGCGGCAGTTTAATCGAATTAACAGAACAGTATACAAATCTTTCAGAGAAAGCGATTGACAAAGGTGTGGAAGTAATAATTTGGCCTGAAACTGCGTTGCCTGTCTACCTGCTAAGCGGAGGTTATGAAAATGCTCTTTTGTTCATTAGAAAATTCGTTTCAGAGAATAATGTATTTCTTTTAACGGGTATGCCGGATTTCAGATACTTCGGAAATAAAGAAGATGCAATTCCTTTTGCCAAATATAGCGAAGCGGGTGATTACTACTATTCAACACATAACGCTATTTATCTCTTTTCACCGGAAGATTCTGAAATTCAAAAGTACGGCAAAGTAAAACTTGTCCCGTTCGGTGAAAAAACTCCATTCTCGGACCAAGTTCCTTTTCTTGGCGATTTAATCAAATGGGGAGTAGGACTAAGCGGCTGGAATGTCGGTTACGATTCTTCTTTGTTTCATATAGTGAGAAACTATAATAACCTTGATTCACACGATACGATTAAAGTGTGCGGGTCAGTTTGTTATGAATCGATTTTCCCGGATTATACAGCGGTACTGTGTAATAAAGGAGCCGACTTTATTGCTGTTGTTACCAACGATAGCTGGTACGGAAACACAAGCGGTCCATATCAGCATAAAGCAACGGCAATATTGCGGGCGGTTGAAAACCGTAAATCGGTTGTGCGTGCAGCCAATGGAGGAATAAGCTGCATTATTAATCCGGTCGGAATAACGGTTGATGAAACACCGATGTTTACGAAAGGTTACCTGGTCGGTGACGTTGAACTAAATCCCGGCTCAACTTTTTATATGCGTAACCCATTAATCATTCCAATCATTTCCTCTGTGATATCATTATGGATTGCCGGCTTGAGTCTGCTTATAAAACTAAAGATGAAATGGAAGCTATAAATAGTTATTTTTGTATTTAAAATGTGAATTAGAGTAAAAATTATGTCAAACTATATAGATTTAAGAAGCGACACGGTTACAAAACCATCGGCAGGAATGCGGAAAGCAATGTACGAAGCTGAGGTCGGAGACGATGTATTTAAAGAAGACCCGACGATTAATGAACTTGAAGAATACGCTGCCGAACTTCTCGGTAAAGAAGCAGCTTTATTTGTAACGAGCGGTGTTCAAGGTAATCAGCTTTGTTTAAATGTATTGACAAATCCCGGTGATGAAGTAATATGTGAAAAAGATGCACACATTTTTAATTATGAGTCCGCTTCGCCTTCGGCTATAAGCGGGATTCAACTTTACCCGGTAAAAGGAAGTTATGGTGTAATGCCGGTTAATGATGTTGAAGAAGCAATCCGTCCGATTTCGGCATATTATATGCCCCGGACAAAAGTGATAGCGGTTGAAAATACGCACAACCGTGCAAGCGGGGCAATCATTCCATTAGAGAATATTGTGGAATTAAAAAAACTTGCCGAAAAACATAATCTCTATTTTCATCTCGACGGTGCAAGAATCTGGAACGCTTCGGTAGCAACCGGGATTCATGTTAAAGAATATGCCTCTTATTTCAATTCGATCTCATGCTGTCTTTCTAAAGGGCTCGGCGCTCCTATTGGGTCTATTATTGCAGGAACAAAAGAATTCATCAAAGAAGCATTTAGAGTACGAAAAGCCTGGGGTGGCGGAATGCGGCAGGCAGGCGTAATCGCAGCAGCAGGTTTGTACGCTCTCAAAAATAATTTCAAACGTTTGGCTGAAGACCATGAAAAGGCAAAACAGCTTGCTAATGTTATTGCAGAAAATCCCGGTCTTGAGATTGATCTTAAAGCTGTACATACGAATATAATCATATTCAAACCGCTTAAGCTGTCTGTAACTGAAGCTCAACAGAAGTGCCGTGAACAGGGATTACTGCTTTCGGTTGGTAAAGCCGATTCTTTACGTGCCGTAACCCATCTTGATGTTTCTTTTCAAGATATAGAGAAAGCGATTAAAATCATTCGACAAGTTTTTGTTTAGGTGATAAAATGGAGTTGCAAGAATTCAAACATAAAATAACTGTATCGGTTCGGTTTAATGATGTTGATATGCTTGGAGTATGTAATAATGCCGTATACATAAATTTTTTTGAAGAAGGACGGCTTCAATACTTAAAACATCTAAAACTATTTCCCGAAAAGGATTTGTTTAAAGATGATGAACTATATTTTATAGTAAGGAATGAAGTAAACTACCGTGCTCATTCTCATTATGATGATAAACTAAATGTTTATACAAGAGTGTCCTATATAAAAAACTCTTCTTTCGGGTTTGAGCATATAATCGAAAATGCAAAAACTAAAGAGATTGTAGCTGATGGAAAAGGAGTGATTGCTCACGTTAATCCTAAAACGAGAAAATCATCTCCATTACCGGAAAGATTTTATAGATTGATAACAGGGTTTGAATCTAACGTAAAAGTTTTAAAAACAAAGTAAGGTTTAAGCAATGACACAGCAAAACAAACCGCGCCAGATTGTTTTCGACATCGAAACATACGGCTGTAAATTAACAGACCTTGCAGAAAGTCAGCAAGAGTATCTTCTTCGCGAAGCCGAAAAAGAAAAAGACGAGCAGTTGAAAGCACAAAAGGTGCTTGATGCAGAGCGATTTCTTAGTTTGTATCCTCTAACCGCCAGAGTTGTAGCAATTGGAATCTACGATGTAAACAAAGAAAAATCTTATGTCTACTTTGAAAGTGAAACGGAAGAAGAATGGAGTGTTGAAGAAAAGAATGTCTTTTACAAAGGATTATCCGAAGAAGAGATGATAAAATCATTTTGGCGGATAATAGAAGTTTCCGACCAGGTAATAACATTTAACGGGCGGAATTTCGATATTCCTTTTATGATGATCCGTTCTGCTATGCTAGGAATCAAGCCGTCAAAAAATTTAATGGGCTACCGTTACGATACGAAGCAGCACGTTGATCTGCTTGAGCAACTCTCTTTTTACGGAGTTACAAAACGTTTCAACCTTGATTTCTATTGTCATTCTTTCGGTATTAAATCTCCGAAAACAAAAGAGGTCTCGGGTATGGAAGTAAAGAACCTGTACGAAGCCGGGAAAATAAAAGAGATAGCTATTTACTGCGGTGATGACATATATGCCACTTACAGGCTTTTTAAAATATGGAATGATTTTTTAAATTTCTAAATCAAACTGAAGTAACTCCTAAAACTATAGTATACATTTACCCAGACTTCAGTAAAACAGAATCCGGATATTTTGTATGAATTCCATTACTTTGTTTAGAAACAAAAAAAGTGCGAAAACGGTTATTTTTCGCACTTTTTGAGCTGGTGAACGGATTTGAACCGCCGACCGGCTGATTACAAATCAGCTGCTCTACCAACTGAGCTACACCAGCTTTTTTCAATAATTTGGATAGCAAAATTACTATTCTTTATGAAATATTGCAAATCATTTTTTTAGTTTTTATCCCAACTCGAAAGTTGTAACTCCAAAAACCTTCCCGGGATTGTCCTGTGGTCTTCCATTGTTGTACATTCTTGCCGTTTCAAAAACGTATCGCATGTCGTATTTTTTAATCAATTCAATCGCTGATTTATTAATTTCTGGAACATCAAGATAAACCTCTTTGCCTTCGGTGAATTCTGCAAGAGCTAAAAATATGTTCTCCGCAATCTCACCGTTTTCTGCAAATAAAGGTCCGATTTTGTAACCCACTCTACATGGTCTTATCACTCCATAGCCATTAATTTTATTCCCTGAAGTTGAAATCTTTACGGATGCTCCAGTTTGATTAAGCCAAGGTTTTAAGAATTCCGTTCTCCTGGCAGGAAATACGGTTGAATCATATTCGATCACTTCTTCAAGTGGAACATCTTTCAAATCATTTAATTTATAAAACGGTTTGTTTGAAATCCCTTTCGCTTCAAAACGAAGCTGTCTGTATGCCAAAACATATCCCGATTTTGAATAGTTTGCCTGCTGTTCAACAACTCCATCCATACCGGAAGGAATATCCTTTAATCGATTATAAGCATACTGCCACAACGGAAGCCCGTAGTTTTTTCCGCGGTAACTTTTCTTCACAATATAAAAACCCATGAATCCGAATTTGTTTCCATATCTTACTGCTGATTTACACGCTATTATTTCTCTATCTAACTCTGCTACAAAAAATCCACCGGGGTCGGTGTTATAGAAAATGGCGCCGTCATTAATGCCGGGATTCCATCCTTCTTCAGCAGCAAGCGATACTGCAAAGTTCATCTCTTCCGGTTTCATATTTCTAATAGCATAACCCATTTGTATTCCTACTAGTTTTGAAACACAGATTTAATAAAATTGAATTCATCATCCGTTAAAGGCTTTTCTGCGGCACTCAAATTTACTTTCACCTGGTTAAGATTTCTGAATCCGGGAATAACAGCTCCAACTACTTTGTAGTGCAGGAGATACTGAAGTGCTGCACGCGCCAGGTCTTCGACAGAAGATCCGAAATGCTCTTTCAGTTTAATTATTTTTGGTTCAACCTCGGCTAATGATTCAGGTGTGAATTTTTTTGCCCGTACTCTGTGGTCACCCGGTTCAAAGTGCGGCGGATTATCTTTATTATATTTACCAAGCAGAATTCCCTGGTTCAGAGGACCGAAAGCAATAAATGAAATTCCTTTCTCTTCAAGAAGATTTCTTGTTGTAGTTCCATCGGCAACAAACTTATCATCCATTGCATTTGCAAAACTTTGAAGTGCCTCCGGTTTTACTTTAGGAACGAGTTTATTGAAGTCTTCATGCGAATATGCAGACTGCCCGATGAATCTGATTTTTCCTTCTTCTTTTAGCCGATACATCATTTCCACAGCGTCATCAAGGTATTCATCATTTTCACCGAAGTTCCCGTGATGGAAATAATACAAATCGATGTAATCTCTTTTCAGATTTACAAGCGACTGCTCGCATTGATGCCTGATATGAACCGGTAAGTAAGCATGTTCGGCTGTACCATGAAACCAGCCGACTTTAGTAGCAACAACAAAATCTTTATTCCTGCTACCGAGAATACTTGCAAGCATTCTCTCTGCCCTGCCGTTGCCGTAAACATCGGCATTGTCAAAATGATTAACTCCATGTTCGATTGCATAGTTAATGGCAGAAGCAATTTCGTTCTCGTCCACATTTGCCCAGCCATTTGCAACACCGTCAACCCAGTTCAAACCGCCCATCGTCCAGCAGCCCAAACCAATTTCCGAAATCATAATACCGGTTTTTCCAAGTTCTCTGTATTTCATAATTTTTCCTTTATTTTTCTAATACAATTTATTGACCGAAAAATCCATTTCCAAATCAGTAAGGTTGTAATGGTTTTACATATCAAACATTCAAAGTTTGAACTGAATTCAACAAAAACAGGTTTTAATCTGTACAAAATATACAGAATCTTAGTCAGCGCACATGGGATTTTGTATTTGCATTTTATTTAACAATTAGTTCACCTATTTTAACAAAGCAAATTAACAACAGGAATCAATGGTTACTTTTTTATTAGTTTTCATTACTGTCTATACGACAATTAATTACTATCTCTTTCGGAGGGGAACCCAGGCATTATCCCTTATATCAAAAAATGCAAAACTTATTTTAGGAGTTATATTTATAATCCCAGTGTTCTCCTATGTTGCGGCTAAAAGCCTATTAGTCAATAGTGATTCCATCTTTTATGATATACTTCTCTGGCTCGGTTCTTTCTGGTTTGCGTATTTAGTGTATTTTTTGATATTTACTTTACTCATTGATGAAATCCGATTTGTTCTTAGAAAGACGGGCAGATTAAAATCAATTAGTAAGGAAACTTACTCCAGAATAAAACTAACGCTTTTTGTAGCGGTTATTTTCATAACATCATTATTGGTTGTAATTGGGTATAACAATGCAAATAACATCGTTTTGAAAACATATGAAATTACAATTCCGAAAAACAGCGGAAATATTGAAAAGTTAAGTGTTCTATTTTTTTCGGATTCTCATTTTACTCCGGTTAATAACGGAAGGATTATGAATAAAATAATTGCGATTCAGGATTCTGTAGAACCGGATTTGATTTTGATAGCAGGTGATATAATTGATGATAAGTCGAACAATTTGAAGAGGTATGGAATTGATGATGAAATGAGAAAACTGAAGGCAAAGTTTGGTGTATATGCTTGTAATGGCAACCATGAGCATATTGCTGATACTGAAAATGCTGTAGATTTTCTCACTTCAAATGGAATTACTGTGTTGGCTGATACTTTTATAACAATAAACAATTCGGTTCAGATAATCGGAAGAGAAGATAGAAGTATAACCCGCTTCCGTGAGTCTCCGAGAAAACCACTCGGTGAAATTCTGAAGAATATTAATCCGGATCTTCCGACAATACTTTTGGACCATCAGCCGTTTGAACTTGAAGAAGCAGCAAAACACGGGATTGATTTACAGCTTTCGGGGCATACTCATCATGGGCAAATTTTTCCGGGCAACTGGATTACGTCTTTAGTCTATGAAGTCAGCTACGGTTTTATGAAGAAGCTGAACACGCAATATTATGTAACTTCGGGAGTCGGGACATGGGGACCACCCGTTAGAATCGGAAGCGACTCAGAGATTGTTCACTTCGTTATTCATTTTAAATGAACGGGATAGTGAATACTATTTTAAGTATATCATACTTTTTGTTTCAATAAAATCTTCTGATTTCAGTAAGTAATAATATATACCGGATGATAGTCCTGATGCGTTCCATTCCACTTCATATGTCCCGGGTTGTTTTCTTTCATTAACAAGTACCGCTACTTCTCTGCCGAGCATATCGTAAATAATTAATTTTATGTTTGATATTTCACGCCTGCCCGCCGCCTGGGTGGGTTTTACGTTTGACGGCACAGAAAACTTTATCGTCGTTACCGGGTTAAAGGGATTCGGGTAATTCTGGAAAAGAGAAAACCTGTTAATAGCAAGTACATCATCATCTATCGAGGTTACTTCAATTTCAACAGGGACAATATTCGAGTAGCGATACGCACCGTCAAAATCAATTTGTTTTAATCTATAGTTATAAGTACCGGAAGAAGTAATCGGTGTATCAATAAAAGCATAATAGTTTGTATCGAATGAAGTACCATGTCCTTCAACAAAGCCGATCTCGTTCCATAAGGATGAATCTTCGGACCTTTGAACATAAAAACCCCAACTATTAATTTCATTTGTTGCAGCCCATAATAAGCGGATAGAGTTTTCTTGTGCGGAACCCTCGAAGTAAACAAATTCAAAAACCGTTGGAACAAACGGAACAGATACAACATAAGAATATATTGAGTTTCCGTAATAGTCAACCTGTCTTAAACGATAACCGTATGTTCCCTGCAAGGTTATAGGAGTATCGATGAAGGTATAATGATTTGTAATGCTGGAATTGCCCTGCCCGGCAACAAAACCAATTTCCGTCCAAACAGAATTGTCATCCGATCTTTGAATGTAGAATCCCTGGTTATCCATTTCGGAAGCTGTGGCCCATCTTAATAATATTGAATTCAATTGTGCTGTACCTTCAAAATAGATTAATTCAAACATTGATGAATAAAACTCAACCGGGACAATGTAAGAATATGAGTAAGAGCTATCGAAACTAATTTGTTTAAGCCGATAATGATAAGTCCCAGAAACGGTTATGGGTGAATCAACAAATGAATAGCTGTTTGTAATGTTTGAATTCCCCTGCCCGATAACAAAAGTTAAAGTCGTCCAGGAAGAAAAGTCGATGGTTCTTTCAATAACGAATCCAAGGTTATTCATTTCAGAAGCGGTTGCCCATGTTAGCCGGATGGAGTTTTCTTGGGCAGTGCCTTCAAAGTAGATTAATTCAAACATTGTAGAAACAATTGATATTGCTATAGTGTCTGTATATTTATACATACCATCAGTATCCATTTGTTTGAGCCTGTAATGATAGGTGCCGGAAACAGTCATTGGCGAATCAACAAAAGAGTAATGATTTACAACATAGGATGTTCCGTGCCCCATTACGAAATCAACTTCAGTCCATGAAGAAAAATCAGTAGTCCTTTGGATGAAAAACCCGTAATTATTTATTTCCGTGGCAGTCCCCCAGAGCAATAGGATTTTGTTCTCTTGAGCTTGTCCTTCAAAATAGATTAATTCAACCGGCATCGGTGTATCCCCACTTTTCGGGAATATCGAAATGCTTAGAAGTAAAAAGATGTAATTCAGAATCGTTTTTTTCATTTATCTAACAACCGCTAATTTCTCAGTAATGGTTTCTCTCTTACCACCTTTATAAACGTTTAATTTATATAAATAAATACCGTTCGCAACTAAATCCCCATCCTCGTCTCTTCCGTCCCATGGTATAATATTAAAATTTGCAGAAAGTTCCCCGGCATGACGTTTAAACTCTTTTATAAGCCGGCCCGAAATCGTATAGATCCTAATGGATAATTCATCCGGGACTTGAGTTAGAACGAACGTAAAAGCTGTTGATTCACTAAATGGATTTGGACAGTTATAAACGTGTGTTATTCTCATTTCATTTACAACAAAGAAAGTTCTCTCGAATGTAGGATTATTTTCAAGAATCCCGGTTTTATTTTTAGCGAAGATACGTAAAGTATATTCTCCTTCTTCAAGATAAGGTTTGTAAGTGAAAACCAGTCTTTTACTCGCTTCGTCGTAAAAGATGTTATTGAAATTAGTATGGCTGATCAATTTTCCATTAAAGCGGAATTGGATAGCCGATGTATCATCAAACAGGAACCAGGAAGGAGGTTTTACCTCAATTTTCATTTCCGGTTTACTTGAAACATATTCTCCATCAAGGACTTCTCTTCCGTCCGCATTAAACCAGATATCCTGATCGGAGATTACATTTGCCGTATCGTGCTTAACCCTGAACTGTACTTTATAAATGTTGTTATCTTTATACAATTCATTTATATGTCCCTGAGGGTCAATATTAATAATAAAAGCAAAATTACCGATCCCGTCCGCCGGGTTAGTTTTATACTCAACATTAAATAATTCTTCGCCGAAACCGTCAAGCGATTTAACGAGGTGTTTGAACAGTGTGTCGGTAGTGTTATTTGATTTCTGTAATAAAACATAAATGAAAAAACTGTCCGCAGGGGTTTCGCCGGCATTAATTAGTTTAAAGTAAAGGTTCAATGTATCGCCGTTAATAACAG